>NZ_CAAKGZ010000019.1:0-148074 GCF_901007645.1 Pseudomonas sp. FG-3G | reverse complement strand
CCACAATACCTGCGTTCGGCCAGCGTGGTTAACGGGGCGCCGAGATCAACGTCCGTCGCGAGGCGGCCTGACAGCCGACCTGTTTCTTGGTGAGACCGCGTTCCCCCTGTGGGAGCGAGCCTGCTCGCGAAGACGGCCTGAAAGCCTGCCTATTTCTCCCGGTCGTACCCCGATCCCAGTGTGGGAGCGAGCTTGCTCGCGAAGGCGGCCTGAAAGCCTGCCTATTCTCCCGCTCGTACTCCGATCCCAGTGTGGGAGCGAGCCTGCTCGCGAAAGCGGCCTGAAAGCCTGCCTATTTCTCCCGGTCGTACTCCGATCCCAGTGTGGGAGCGAGCCTGCTCGCGAAGGCGGCAGTGAGCCCAGCCGTCAGTCCGCCTGTACCGTGACTTGACGCTGTTCACCCAGGCCCTCGATCCCCAGGCGCATGGTCTGGCCCGGCCGTAGGAACACCGGGTGGGGCTTGATGCCCAAGCCTACACCGGGGGGTGTGCCGGTCGAGATGACGTCGCCGGGTTGCAGGCTCATGCAGCGGCTCAGGTAGGCAATCAGTTGCGGCACGCTGAAGATCAGCGTCCGGGTATTGCCGTTCTGATAGCGGTGCCCGTCGACCTCCAGCCACAGATCCAGCGTATGCGGGTCGGCGATTTCGTCCCGGGTCACCAGCCAGGGTCCAAGAGGGCCAAAGGTGTCGAAGCCTTTGCCCTTGTCCCAGGTGCCGCCGCGCTCCAGTTGCCACTCACGCTCTGACACGTCGTTGATGACGCAATAACCGGCGACATGCTCCAGGGCGTTGGCTTCGTCGATGTAACGACCGCCTTTACCAATGACCACGCCAAGTTCGACTTCCCAGTCGGTCTTGAGTGAGCCACGCGGGATCTGGATGTCGTCGTTCGGTCCGCAGATGGCGCTGGTCCACTTGTTGAAGATGATCGGTTCTTTCGGCACCTCCATGTTCGACTCGGCTGCATGGTCGGCATAGTTCAGGCCGATGCAGATGAATTTGCCGACCTGCCCGACACAGGCACCGATCCGAGGCTGGCCGGCAACCAGGGGCAGGCTGTACGGATCGAGGGCTGCTAGCGCTGCCAGGCTGTCCGGGCCCAGGGCCTGTCCGGCGATGTCCGGCACATGGCCCGACAGGTCGCGGATCTGATGATCGGCATCCAGCAGGCCGGGTTTCTCCGAACCTTTTTCGCCGTAACGCAACAGTTTCATGGAGTTCTCCTGTTCAGATTCAAAGTGAAAACCGGGTTCAGATACTCATGCCGCCATCGATAACATGCACGCCACCGGTGGTGAAGCTCGACGCATCGCTGCCCAGGTACACGGCCAACTGCGCGATTTCTTCGGTACTGCCGATACGGCCCATGGGCTGACGTTCGAGGAACTGCCGGTAAACCTGGGTCTCATCCACACCTTGTTGCGCAGCCTGGGCCGCGATGCGCTGTCGGAGCGACGGCGAGTCCACGGTACCAGGGCATATGGCGTTACAACGGATGCCCTGAGTGACGAAGTCGATAGCCACAGCCTTCGTCAAGCCCACTACCGCCGCCTTGCTGGCCGCATAGGCAAAACGGTTGGGCACGCCTTTGATGCTGGAGGCCACCGACGACATGTTGATGATCGAACCGCCGCCCCGCGCCTGCATGCCTGGCAGAAATGCGCGGATCATCCGGTACATGGCCGTGACGTTGAGGTCCAGCGAACGCGCCCAGGCGGCTTCGTCGCACTCCAGGATGTTGCCGCTGTGAACGTAACCGGCGCAATTGAAGAGCACGTCCAGCCCACCGATACGCTCGCAGGCAGCGCTGATGGCAACGGTCGACGTGACGTCCAGGTTGATGGCAGTAATCCCTTCAATGCCAGTGAGGGCATGGATATCGATGTCACTGGCGAACACCTCGGCGCCGGCCCGGGCGAAAGCAATGGCGCTGGCCAAACCAATGCCCTGCCCCGCTGCCGTCACCAACACCCGCTTATTTTGCAGATTCATGCAGTCTCCAGTTGCACTGCCGTGTCGGCGTGCTTGGGAGTCCTGCCGAGCATCGAGGCAGGGATGGCCAGGATCAGTCCGCCGCTGACCAAAAGACACAGGGCGAGTACATAGGTGCCGTTGTTGATGTTGCCCGTGAGGGTTTCCGCCACGGCGGTGATCATCGAACCGGTGAACCCCGACAGGTTACCGATGGCGTTGATCATGCCGATGCCGGCCGCGGCGGCGACGCCCGACAGCACGGTCCCCGGCAAGGTCCAGAAAATCGGCATCAAGCTGAGGATTCCCGAGGCGGAGACGCTGAGGAAAAGCACGGACAACACCAGGTTGTCAGCGAAGAAGGCACTGAGGATCAAGCCGACGCCGCCAATGAACGCCGGGATCGCCGCGTGCAGGCGCCGCTCACCGGTGCGGTTGGAGTGCCGGGCATTGAGCAGCATCGCCACCACTGCCACCGAGTACGGGATGGCGGTCAGCAAACCGATGTGCAAACTGTTCGTGATACCGGTGCTCTTGATGATCGAGGGCATCCAGAACGCCAGGCCGTAGAAGCCGGTATTGAAGGTCAGCAGAATCAGCACCAGCAACCACACCCGAGGGTTGAAAAACACTTCGCTCAGCCGTGTGGCCTTGCCCTGGTTGTCGGTTTGCAGATTGGCCTTGAGCATGGCTTTTTCCGCGACGCTAAGCCATTTGGCTTTATCGATGTTGTCGGCCAGACAGACGATCACCACAAACGCCATGATGATCGAAGGGATGCCTTCAATGAGCAGCATCCATTGCCAGCCGGACAGGCCTTGCACCCCTTGCATGCTGTTCATCAGCCAACCGGAGAGAATGCCACCCAAGGTCAGACTGACCGGCAGTGCCAGCAGGAAGCCGGACATCACCCGGCTCTGCCGGTGGGTCGGAAACCAGTAATTGAGGTAGAGAATCACGCCAGGGAAAAAGCCCGCTTCGCAGATGCCCAACAGGAAACGCAGCACGTAGAACATCGTGCTCGATTCGAGGTGGAAGAAGGCCGCCAGCGGCACGGTGTAGGCCACGGCCATGGAGATCACCGCCCAACTGAGCATGATCCGGGCGATCCAGAACCGTGCGCCAAAGCGATGCAGCAACAGGTTGCTGGGCACTTCGAAGAGAAAATAGCCCCAGAAGAACATACTGGCGCCCAAGGCATACACGGTGTTGCTGAATTGCAGCTCGTTGAGCATATCGAGCTTGGCAAAACCGATGTTCACCCGGTCGAGGTAGGCAGCCATGTAACACAAGAGCAGGACCGGCAGGATGCGCCAGATAACCTTGCGGTAGGTCCGGTCCTCAAAATTGAGTTCACTGGCTTGCGACTGCGCGGGTAAATGCTCGGATACGGTTTGCATGAGGTCACCCCTGGGCATGTGGGCATGCCTGATTGTTTTTATTGAGTGGGTCACTCTACTGTCGGGAATTGATTCTTTCCCAATGGCATTTTTGGATTAACTGATAACGAGTCGTTATCGAGATAACCATCGGCCGGTGCCGAACTTGTGCCGAGGAGATTTATCTGTGGGAGCAAGGCTTGCCCGCGATGAAGACGACGCGGTCAGCGAGTACGAGGCGCCGGCATCGCGGGCAAGCCTTGCTCCCGCAGACTCACCGACTTTCTTGAGTGGACGATGTGGCAGCCAGACGCGCGTTTTCCTTGAGAATGTCAGCGAACTCCAGCGCCGCCCCCACCAGTTGCTCACCCTTGCGCGTGAGGATGCCGTAATCCTGCGGCACCAGGTGCAAGGGCGTATCGAGGGTTATCAACTGGCCGCTTTCCAGCAGCGGGTTGACCATGGCATTGGGCAGCATGCCGATCATGGGTCCGCGTTGTAGAACCTGGAGGAAAGTCTGCATAGAGATGGTGTCGATGGTATTGCGCGGCATCCCCACCCCGGCCTCGGCAAAGGCCAGTTCCATGCGTGCACGAATCGGTGTGCCTACCGGGTAGAGAATCCAGGGCAGGTCCACCAGTTGCTGCAAGGAAGTGGGCCCCGCGTTTGCCAGCGGATGTCGGCTGTTGACCACGATGCAGAACGGCTCCGGGGCCAACGCCTGGAAGTCATAGCGTTGCTGCTGGCTTTGATCGGTAAAGCGGGCCACCGCAAGATCAAGGGTTTTTTCTTCGAGCATCTCCATCAAATGGTTACTGGTCTGCTCAACGACCTCAATCGATAGCAGCGGCCACCTTTGCTTGATCTGCAGGATCGCCTCGGGCAAGGCCACCGCCGTGGCGGCGAAAATCCCGCCGACCTTGAGATAACCGTGACCGCCCTCGCGCAGGCTGCTGATTTGCTCAACGAACGAACGTGCATCATTCAAAGCGATTTGCGCATAACGCAACACATGCTCCCCCAGCGCCGTGGGCGGCATGCTTCGGGGCAGCCGTTCGAATAATGCAAAGCCCAGCAGGCTTTCTATTTCCTTGAGCATCTTGCTGATGGCCGGCTGACTCAGGTTCATCTGCTGGGCAGCCAAATGCATATTGCGTGTGCGCCCCAAGGTATCGATCAACATCAGGTGGCGAAATTTGAGCCAGCCGCAGACGCTGGAAAAGGACAGATCTGACATGGGCGTTCCTCGGATCAGCAATAACCTGACGTTATCAAATACTGAATATATCTCATTGGAGTTTATCGACCACCCACCCTAGCGTGAAGGCTTTACGAATCAGGAAACCTTTCCATGTCGCTACTGCTTACTCCCGAAAATACCCTGCCGGTCGATGGCGTGGCCGGCACCCTGATTGGTCGCGCCTGGGTGCCGGGCCGGATTGCCGGGCCTTCGCCCATTGTGCTGCGCAGCGACGGGGTGTTTGATCTGTCGGAGCGTTTTGCGACCTTGAGTGACTTGCTGGAAACAGAATCACCACTGGCTGCGGTGCGGCAGACACCCGGTACCTTCATCACCACTGTCCAGGCCCTGCTGGCCAACACCGGCCTCGACGCCGACCCGTCCAAACCGTCGTTGTTGCCACCCCTGGATTTGCAAGTCATCAAGGCCGCCGGCGTGACCTTCGCCGCCAGCATGATCGAGCGAGTGATCGAGGAACAGGCCGGCGGCGACTCAACGAAAGCCCTAGCCATACGCGCCACCGTGCAAAGCGTGATCGGCGACAACTTGCGTTCGATCGTGCCAGGCTCGGAGCAGGCCATGCGCCTGAAGGCCTTGCTCATCGAACAGGGCATGTGGTCGCAGTATCTGGAAGTCGGCATCGGCCCGGATGCGGAAATCTTCACCAAGGCACCGGTTCTCGCCGCCGTCGGCAGCGGCAGCCGCATCGGCATTCATCCCGGCTCCCAATGGAACAATCCGGAGCCGGAAGTGGTGCTGGCGGTGAACAGCCGTGGCCAGATCCACGGCGCCACTTTGGGCAACGATGTCAATCTGCGGGACTTCGAAGGCCGTAGCGCGCTGCTGCTGAGCAAGGCCAAGGACAACAATGCCTCCTGCGCCATCGGGCCGTTCATTCGCCTGTTCGACGAGCACTTCAGCCTGGATGATGTGCGGGCCTGCGTGGTCGATCTGCAGGTACAAGGCGAAGACGGTTACCGGATGCATGGATCGAGCTCCATGAGCCAGATCAGCCGCGACCCGCAGGACCTGGCGGGCCAGACGCTCAACGCCAATCACCAATACCCGGACGGTTTTCTGCTGTTTCTCGGTACCCTGTTCGCCCCCACAGAAGACCGTGATCATGCCGGTGGCGGGTTTACCCACAAACTGGGTGACCGGGTCAGTATCAGCAGCCCATTGCTTGGCAGCCTGCATAACCAGGTGACCCACAGCTCTGACGCCGCACCCTGGACCTTTGGCGTCAGCGCTCTGCTGCGCAATCTCGCCTCCCGGGGGTTGCTCGCCCGCTGACGCAGAACCGTTTGCCGATTCGCCTAATTACAAGAGAGAAATGAATCATGACCGACACGCCAAAACGCCGACTGCGCAGCGAGCAGTGGTTCAATGATCCTGCCCACGCCGACATGACCGCCCTGTATGTCGAACGCTACATGAACTACGGGATGACCCGCCAAGAGCTGCAATCGGGACGCCCGATCATAGGCATCGCCCAGACCGGCAGCGACCTGACGCCCTGCAACCGTCATCACCTGGAGCTGGCGCAACGGGTCAAAGCCGGTATTCGTGATGCCGGCGGCATTCCCATGGAGTTCCCGGTGCATCCGATCGCCGAGCAGTCGCGCCGCCCCACTGCGGCGCTGGACCGGAACCTGGCCTACCTGGGGCTGGTGGAGATCCTCCATGGTTATCCATTGGACGGCGTGGTGCTCACCACAGGTTGCGACAAGACCACCCCGGCCTGCCTGATGGCCGCGGCAACAACCGACCTGCCGGCGATTGTCCTGTCCGGCGGGCCGATGCTCGACGGTCACCACAAAGGCGAGTTGATCGGCTCCGGCACCGTGCTCTGGCATGCGCGCAATCTGATGGCCGCCGGCGAGATCGACTACGAAGGCTTCATGGAAATGACCACTGCGGCATCGCCGTCGGTGGGGCACTGCAACACCATGGGCACTGCCTTGTCGATGAACGCCTTGGCCGAAGCCCTGGGTATGTCGCTGCCCGGTTGTGCGAGCATTCCAGCGCCCTACCGCGAACGTGGGCAAATGGCTTATGCCACCGGCAAGCGTATCTGCGAACTGGTGCTGCAAGACGTCCGCCCTTCGCAGATCATGACCCGCGAGGCCTTCGAGAACGCTATTGCCGTCGCCTCGGCACTGGGCGCTTCGAGCAACTGTCCGCCACACCTGATCGCCATCGCGCGGCACATGGGCGTCGAACTGAGCCTGGATGACTGGCAACGGATCGGCGAGGACGTGCCGCTGCTGGTCAATTGCATGCCGGCGGGCAAGTACCTGGGTGAAGGTTTCCACCGGGCCGGCGGCGTCCCAGCGGTCATGCATGAACTGCAAAAAGCCGGGCGGCTGCACGAAGACTGCGCCACGGTCAGCGGCAAGACCATCGGCGAAATCGTGCGCAGCAGCCTGACCAGCAACCCCGATGTAATCTACCCCTTCGACACCCCGCTCAAGCACCGTGCCGGATTCATCGTGCTCAGCGGCAATTTCTTCGACAGCGCGATCATGAAAATGTCGGTGGTGGGAGAAGCGTTCCGCAAGACCTACCTGTCCGAACCCGGTGCCGAGGATAGCTTCGAAGCCCGCGCCATCGTGTTCGAAGGACCGGAGGACTACCACGCCCGGATCGACGACCCGGCGTTGGACATCGACGAACGCTGCATCCTGGTCATCCGCGGTGTTGGCACCGTGGGTTACCCCGGCAGTGCCGAAGTGGTGAACATGGCCCCGCCGGCCGCGCTGATCAAACAAGGCATCGACTCCCTACCCTGCCTCGGTGATGGGCGCCAGAGCGGCACATCGGCGAGCCCGTCGATCCTCAACATGTCCCCTGAGGCAGCGGTGGGAGGTGGCCTGGCCTTGCTGAAAACCAACGACCGCCTGAAAGTGGATCTGAACACACGAACCGTGAACCTGCTGATCGACGAAGCCGAGATGACCCGGCGCCGACTCGAATGGACACCGAATATCCCGCCTTCGCAAACGCCCTGGCAGGAGCTGTATCGGCAGTTGGTGGGTCAGCTATCCACGGGGGGCTGCCTTGAGCCTGCCACGTTGCATCTCAGAGTGATTGCCCGCAGCGGTGAGCCACGCCACTCTCACTGACGAAGGCAAGTCTGTTCATTGCCCCACTACCGCGCCGCCAGGATGTGAGCAGCTGGCTATCCGACGTTCAGCGTCGGCTAGCCTGGCCATCGGCCAGAAGCCCTACCGCGACCAAACGCTTACAAAATAACAACCGGCACCTCATCAAGTCAGAGCTCCTTCCAAAACGCCCATAACCTACTAAGGTTTTAATCGCCTGCTGAATCGGCGCGATTGCCTTCAGATGACCACAGTGCGACTTCCAGGGAAGGAGAAACCGTATGAATGCCAGATCGGACCCGGGCGGTGACGGCATCGTCCTTACACTGGGGGCCACCGAAAGCGTCGACAGTGTGGCCTACGCCTACGGGCATGCGCGCGAGACACTCTGGGATCACCCGCGCAATGCCGATCTGCGCCGTCAACACCCGGACGGGACGGCGCTCGCGGCGGGTGATTCGTTGTTCGTCCCGCCGCGTGTGAAAGCGACCTTCGAACAGAACGCCACCGGGCAAAGACACACCTTCCGCGTACTGAACACCCCTGCCATGCTCAGGTTTCGCCCTTATGCCCTCGCAGGACAGGGCCTGGCCCGGCACTTTCAGGTATTGCGCGGTGACACGCTGCTGGGCAGTGGCGAAGCCGAAGCCAACGGCGATATCGTCTGGCCTCTGGAGCCCACCGCCGACGACATCACCGTGCGCGTAACCTTTGACGGCTTCTCCCGCGATTATCATCTGAGGCTGCGCGCGCTCGACCCGATCAGTACCCTCAAAGGCGTGCAGCAGCGTCTGCGTGGCCTTGGCTACTTCAACGGCGACTGCGATGGTCAGATGGATGACGCGACCCGTGTGGCCATCGGTGCGTTCAAGATGCAGGCCGGATTGCCCGACGACAATGAGTTACTCAGCGATGCCGTACGCACCGCGCTCCACGGCTACCACGGCGAGGCCCCCGTATGATCAGGGTTCGCAAAACGCCTACGGCCCCTCCCGCGCTACAGCGCTCGCACGATGCCATGAAAAACAACGTCCTGCAGGCTGTTCAGGCTGGCGCTTCGGTGGTCCTCTGCACCAAAGGCACCAACACCGCCAAAACAAAAAGTGTTCCCAAAGGCTCGGTGAAGGTCGTCATCGATGACGACCAATACAAACCGCCCCACGCCAAAGCGCTGCTCAAGGTCGACCAATATGGCAAGTGCGCCTTTTGCGAGGCACGCTTCATGGACACCGCAGGCGGGGATGTTGAACATTTCCGGCCGAAAAAACGCCACGACGGTTTCGTTCCAGTGAACGACAAGGCAATGGATAACCTCGGTTATTTTCAGTACGTGTACGACTGGAGCAACCACTTGTGGTCATGCAAGGAGTGCAACGAGACCTACAAGAAGAACTACTTTGACGTGATACCGGACAATCTGGCGCAACCGCCGCCGAGACTGGAAGACTTCAACACCGAGGATGAGTTCTGGGACGCCATTGGCGAATGGGGCCGGTTCAGGCCACCGCGCCACGACGCGTGGGACGACCCGCACAACGCCGAGAAACCGGTGTTGATCAATCCTGTCACCGAGAATCCCCGCGAGCACATCAACTTCAATTGCGCGACAGGACTGGCCATCCCCGCCCCTCTGAATGACCTCAACCAACAAATGCAGCCCACCAGCGACAGGGGTGGCAAGAATATCCTTGTGCTCGGTCTGAACCGCAAGGAGCTTGTGTTCGCCCGCATGCGGCATCTGACAATGTTGCGAGGGGTTTTTCTGGAGATGACCCACAGCCTCGACCTGACGATCGAATTCCTGAAATGGCAACGTGGAGAAGAGTGGTTCAAGACCTTGCAGGAACCGACATTGCGCCATCTGGTGAAATACCCCGACGCTTATCAGGTATCGGACAATCCAACGCGCTGCGCTATCGAGTTTTTGTTCTATTCGACAACGCCCCAGGCACCGTTCTCTGGATTGGCAATGGACGCCTTTGCCTGCTGGAGCCTGGAACTGGCCCGGCACGTGATGCAGTTGCGCGAGCACATCACTCAACTGCAGGCCGCACAAAGCGGGATAGCCCCGGCCACCCGCAGCGTCCACGAACTCCCCCGGCTCAGTCTGCATGCGACCATCCTCGCTACCTACAAGGCGGACATGAAGGCGCTGCAAGCATTGCGCGACACCCTTGAGGTGTATGCTCCGCTATGGAATGCCGGCTTTGAGCAAACGCACATCGAATACGTCTGCCGGGATCGCCTGGAAAAAGTCATGGCTGAACACGCCCAATTTTTCCTGTGGCAAAAGAACTATACCCGTTACGACCCGGCTTTCGTCGCCGGCTATCTGACCCACGAACGCAACTTCCTGGATGTATACAACGCCCTGGAAACCTATGAATGCGACAAGAGTACGTGGAGCAATGCGATAGACGCGATGAGGCGAAACCTCAATAGATACGGGCCGGATCTCGCAGAAGACCTCACGCCCCATTGCAATCAGGTCGTCGCCCGACTCAAGGTGGTGACGCAAGCGTTCGACCAGGATCGAAACCTGACTCAGACAGCGCCCTGGTGCAACGAAGTGGTCAAGATAGGACAGGATGCTGAACAGCTTACCGCTGAGCTCGACCGCCGTTGCCAAGCCTGTGGGAACGAAGATGCCAGCAACAGCACCACTGAAATGCGCACCACGCTGACGAAAATCGCCAACGCCGTCGCCAAGCTGAAAGCGGGCGACATTCCCCGAGAAGTGATGCCACTTGAATTGCCAACTGCGCCGAAGCCCTGGATCACGCCAAAGGCCACCGGGCTGCGCAAGCGCGCCGGCATGCCCCAAGACCTGGACGCCGCGTGGAAGCACATTCGTTTGCGATCCAATTCATGAGCCGCGGCATCGCTCGACGGCACGCTGATCGAGTTTGGGAAACGTCACCTGACAGTTGCCGGGATCAACCCCTTCCGCTCTCGCCCGGCCGAGTTCGTCAAGCACACCGCTGCGCTGGGTCCCATTGGGCAGCACAATGACGTAGGGCTCCCCGCTGACGGGCTGCCCCTGCATATCCAGTAACTCGATCTCCACGAAGGTCAGCGCAACCGGCTCAAGTGGATTGACGGACTCGGACGAGGCTTTTACCCGCGCACGCTTGTGAGCCGCGGCGGACACCGGTGCAACAACCGCTTCCACAGCGCCCGAGGCCGGTAAGCGAACGGGCATCGGTCGTTGATGTGGAGACACGTAAGCACACAACTCGCCACTCGACAGCTTGCCCGCGACCTGACGGCGAATCTCGTCATCGTCCAGCAGATGGACCAGAATCCCCTGGGCGGACAATAGCGCGCGCAGACGGGCTACTTCACCGCTCCCGGCAAAATGTCGGCGAATAAAGCGCTCTGCCTGCCACGGTTCACGCACATCGATCCTGGTCGCCGGGCTTCCCTCTCGCAGCGCGGACTGGCCATCAGCAAGGTTGGATCGAGTACCCAGCTCAATGCGATCGGCGCCGTCAAAAAAACAAATCCGCATAGGCTGCCAGTCCCGGACAGGAGGATGAAGAGGCAGTGTAGATGATCCAGCACCGGTGATTTGTGCCTATTCGGCAAGCTTGGTTGCGAGGTCGCAGGCCATCCATGGCAAGGCGCCCAGAGATTCAGTTGAACGGACTGCGTGGGGACTCAGAGCTTGTGACTGCCCAATGCCAGGTATCGCTGCGGTGACGCCTTACGAAGTCGGGCCGCCAAAAACACACCCGCCAACAGGGCCACGGGAATAATCGCGCAGAGACCGTATGACAAGGCCTTGCTGGCGCCCGTCAACACATCGAAGTGCATGACCGCGATGACCAGCACCGACAATAGGGTAAGACAAGAAAAACCGGGGAAGATCCGCCCACGCCAAACGCCCAGCTTGAGCTCAGGGTGGCGTCGGAAGAAGACCAATACCGCTGCCGAAGTGATCGCCATCAGTAAAATCACGCAAAGCGTCGCCAGGCTGGAAAACCAGGCAAAAAGTTGCAGAATCGGATCGGCATCCATGGCGGCGAAAATCAGCACGACCACGGCAGAGATCAGGCTCTGCAATGCCGACCCCATATGGGGGCTTTGGTGGACGCGATGGGTAGTCCCCAACTGACGCGGCAACAGGCCGTCACGCCCGATGGCGTAGAAGTAACGCGCCGCTGCATTATGAAAAGCCAGCAGGCCGGCGTAGATACTGACCATGAACAGCACCCGGATAATCTGAGTCAGATACGGGCCGACGAAATGGTCGGACATGCCATAAATGAACGTCGTCGGGTCTTGCAAGGCCAGCAGCGTGGGCACAATCTTGTCCGCCCCTACGCCCACCACCATCGACCAGACCGACAGCGCGTAGAAACCACCAATCAGCAATACCGAGCAGTAGGTGGCAATCGGAATGGTACGCTGCGGGTTCTTGGCCTCTTCGCCATAAATAGTCGTGGCCTCGAAGCCGATGAACGCTGCGAAGCAGAACAGCAAACCGATGGACGGCGTGCCGCTGAACACATGGCTGCGATCAAACGAGTCCAGATTGATGCCGCTGTCACCACCGGTTTTCAGAATGGCGAAATCCAGGGTCAGGATTGCCAGGTACTCGGCAATGACCACCACCGACAGCACCCGCGCCGACAGGTCGATCTTGCGATAACCCAGAATCGCAATGCTGGCCATCGCCATCAATGAGTAGGACCACCAGGGCAACTCCAGACCGAAGACGCTGGCCATCGTGCCGCTGACCACGCCGCCGAACATGCCGTACAGACCGACCTGGAGAATGTTGTAGGCAAACATCGCCAGCACCCCGGC
The DNA here is from genome assembly GCF_901007645.1 of Pseudomonas sp. FG-3G. Lineage (NCBI taxonomy): Bacteria > Pseudomonadati > Pseudomonadota > Gammaproteobacteria > Pseudomonadales > Pseudomonadaceae > Pseudomonas > Pseudomonas sp. FG-3G. The sequence goes on along the minus strand of NZ_CAAKGZ010000019.1, from coordinate 135,567 downwards.
CGCTCCTCCGGCCATGCCCCCCAGACCTCGGGAGGTGAACGCATAGAAACCACCGGCGTTGGTGAGATGTCGGGACATGGTGGTGTAGCCCACTGAAAACGCCAGTAACACCAACAGAGCCAGAAGCAACAAGGCCGGTGTCCCGGCACCATTGCCTAGCATGATACCTATGGGGAAGCCCCCGGCGATGACACTCAACGGGCTCGCCGCCGAAACCACGAAGAAAATGATGAAGCCGACACCCAGGGCGCCACGCTTGAGCTCCGTGGAGCTATTGACCGGGGTAAATACACTCATGTTATTGACCTTCTTGTATGAGGCAGCCGCTGTGAGATCGGTGAGGTCAACCGCTACCGTCACCCAATAGCTTGTCGCGTTATCGCACGCTGGGTTCGATCCTATGCCCGCCCATAAGCACCCCACTATCCCAAATCGGTAACTCGCAGAACTCGCCTCAAAAAAGCCAGCCATCCACCCGGCCTTTATCACCTCATTGCAAAGCGATACGTGTCGTCAGCTGCGCCGCCGCGCCCATCACCAGATCACACAGGTAGCTGCGCTGAAACGCGTGGAACCGCTCACTGCGCCCAACCAGGGTCATGCTCCCGAGGATTCGTCGCTTTTCGTCGAAGATCGGCGCCGCGACGCCACTGCGTCCTGGGTACAGCTCACTTTCGCTGATGCAATAACCTTGTTTGCGAATGGCAAGCAAGCTCTTGGTAAACGGCTTCCATTCCAGCCCCAGATGCAGCAATTGGTCCTGGTTCGCGTGGGCATCATAGAGGCGTCGTATCTGGCGTGGCAGCAGATAAGCCAATACGACCCGGGAAGTCGCGCTGTGGAAAAGGTCGATCGGTCGTCCCTTGCCACCTCCGACCGGACCAGCATCGGAGCCACGCTGGATCAGCACGTTGACCACCGAGTCGCCATGCCACTCGCTGACCAACGCATCCAGGCCGGTGTCGGCGACCAGTTTGTCGACCAGGTCCCGACTGCACGCCAGCAGCGGATCGTAGTTCGCCATCTGATGCTCCAGCGTGATGATTCGCGGGCCCAGCGCGTAACCGCGCGGCAAGCGCTTCAACAAGCCGGCATCGCCCAGTTCACGCAGATAGCGGTAGGCAGTGGCGGGCGTGTAGCCAAGCTCCCGGCAAATGATCTCCACATCGATGAGCGGCTGCTCCGGGCGAAAGAGGTCGAAGACCTGAAGCAGGCGGCGAAGACTATTCATGTTTTCTTAAGATCCTGATGAAGTGACAGCTGCCCCGCCGGGTACAGCGGGGTTTTGGTTCAGGCGCGCGCGCAGACAGGGATGGCAGCACGGGCGGTTTGGGAGGGCAACTCTGCGAACAACGCCTGGTACTCCTCGGCAAAATGGCTGAGGTGGTAGAACCCCCATTGGGCGGCGGCATCGCCGATCGAGAGATGGGAGGCCGGGGTAGACATCAAGGCGCGGCGCACTCCGTTGAGCCGAACCGAACGCAAATAGTTCAGCGGTGTGGTCTCGGCCACCGAGCGGAAGCTGTTCTGCACGGTGCGCCGACTCACCTGGAGGCGTTGGCACAACTCGATCACGCTGGGCACATTGAGCATCTCGACAGTCGTCAGACGGTGGCATTTCTCGACAATAAAGCTGCGCGTGGAGCTGGGGCTGCGCTGCTGCTTGTCGCAGGCCGGGTCGGTGAGCAGCTGCAGCAACTCACCGAGCATTGCCTGCTCCAGCCCCTGCTCGCCCGCGCTGTCGAGCGCCTCATCGCCTATGGCCAGAGAGAGCACCGCCAGCAATCGACGCCGGGCCTGGGCGAAGCGCTGCGCGGACACTCGGATCACCGGCTGGCGCAGCAACCGGCTGATTTCCCTGGCCGACGCTGTTTGCTCCAGCGCCTGCTCGAACCATTCGCGTTCGAATGTGATGGACAACAGTTCCATGCCCATCGGCATATGGAACATGAACTCCTCGCCGCCGTGCAGAAAGAACAGGCTGCTGTCGTCCACCTCGCGACCTTGCATCCGCGTCGAACCCGGCACGTTGATCGGCACGGCAAAGCACATCTTGCCGCGCGGAGCCACGCCGTGCTGCACCACACGCTGGTTGATCTGCTCGCTGAACACGTGGCAACGCGCGGTGCTCAGCTGCATCAAAGAACTTTCGGCAAGGCCGGCGGTTAACTGGCTGTAGTCCTGGTTCCACTCCTGAATGGTGGCCGCATGGACATGGATATCGCGAAAATGGCTGATCTGGTGGTTTTTCATGATGCGCGAAAACCTCGGCCGATATTATTGTTTTTTGCCCGCGTTTTTTTGCGATATTCGCACATAGATAAAATAGCGCATAGCTAATTCTCGTATCTGCCACTCGTCGAAACCGGCGGGTGGGGTCGGCTCGTCTATTTGCCGATTCGGGATAACGGCCAGGGACACTCCATGAGAATGATCGGCACACTGAAAACGCCATCCAGAGAGTTCGTCATGAGTGAATCCAAACTAGAATCCCTACACTTCGCGGATGCCCCGCGGATTATTTCCAGCACACTGCCCGGCCCACTGACCCGTGAGGCCCTGGCGTTATCGGCGCGTACCGAGTCGATGGCGCGTGGCGGCGGCCGTATGCCCATCGCCATGGACCGCGCGTTTGGCGCGACTTTCAAGGACCCGGACGGCAACACTTACATCGACCTGTCCGCAGGCGTGGGCGTCAGCAGCGTAGGCCGTTGCCACCCGAAGGTGGTACAGGCGATCCGCGAACAGTCCGAGGTGCTGATGCATGCTCTGGAAATCAACAGCACCCGGCGCACCGAACTGGCCGCCAAGCTCTCGGAAATCGCTCCCGACGGCCTGCGCGGCGACTGCATCACCTTCTTCACGCAAAGCGGCAGCGATGCGCTGGAGGCCGCGATCAAGTTCGCCAAGCGCATCACCGGGCGCCACCAGATCCTTGCCTTCCACGGCGGTTACCACGGCGTGTGGAACGCCTCCGGCGCCCTGACCACCGGCACGGCCTACCGCAAGGGCTACGGTCCGATGATGGGCGGCGTGATTCACGCGCCCTACCCCTATGCCTACCGCTTTCCCTTCGACACCACGCACAAAAGCGCCGAGCAGATCGCCGGCGACTACGTGGACTATCTGCTGAACAGCCCCTACACCGCCGCCGATGACGTGGCGGCCGTGATCGTGGAACCGGTACAGGGCGAAGGCGGCTACGTGCCGCCCTCGCCAGAGTTCCTGCAACTGTTGCGCAAGGCCTGCGATCGCGCCGGCGCGCTGCTGATCGTGGATGAAGTACAGTCCGGCGCCGGGCGTACCGGCAAGATGTGGGCAGTCGAACATTCCGGCGTAAAGCCCGACATGCTGACCTTCGGCAAAGGCATCGGCAGCGACCTGCCAATGGCAGGGCTGATCATGCGCTCGGACCTCGCGGCCTTGATTCCCGACGGTTCGATGCCCAATACCTTCGCCGCCAACTCATTGTCCGCGGCCGTGGCGCTGACCAATATCAGCATCCTGCAGGACCCGGAACTTGGTCTGCTCGAGCGTGCCCACACCCTGGGACTGGAGGCGCAGGAACGTATCCGTGGCTTCAACAGCCCGTTCGTTGGCGAAGTCCGCGGCCGCGGCCTGATGATCGGTATCGAACTCGTCGAAGACCCCATCACCAAGACACCGCTGGAAGGCGCCAAGATCGGTCAGCTCATGGGCTACCTGATGAACCACGGTGTGCTGATGATCCCGTGCGGACGCTACAGCAACGTGATGCGCGTGATGCCCTCGCTGACGATCCCGCGCTCACTGTTCTTCAAGGCCCTAGACATCTTCGGCGACGCCCTGGCCTCCCTCAAGGCATGAGGTGTGGCACCTCCGACCATTCCCCATCACGCATGGACACCTACATGACTCAGTACCTGAAACACTTCATCCAGGGCGCGCCCTTCGAAGCCAGCGACGGAGGTCGCATTCCTCTTATCAACCCCGTGACCGAACAGGTCAACGGTAGCTGCGCAAGCGGTACCGCCGAGGATGTGGACCGCGCCGTGGCAGCGGCGCACGCCCAACTTGAGGGGGGCGCCTGGAGCCGCCTGGACGGCGCCCAGCGCGGTCGCCTGTTGTCGAAACTGGCTGACCTGGTGGAGCGCGACAGCGAATTGCTGGCCGATATGGACGCCAACGCCATCGGTCGCTCACCGCTCGAACCACGCCGGATGGACCTGCCCAACGCAATCGCCAACCTGCGCGCCGCCGCCGGCTGGGCCAACCAGCTTGAAGGGCGCACCATTCCCACCGGCGGCTACTTCGGCAGCAAAACCCTCTCGTACACCGTACGTGAGCCGGTAGGTGTGGTCGGTGCCATCGTGCCGTGGAACTCACCGCTGATGATCACCGTGTGGAAGCTCGCCGCCTTGCTGGCGGCAGGCTGCACCGTGGTCATCAAACCCTCGGAAGAAACCCCACAATCGGCCCTGCACCTGGCAGCGCTGGCTCAAGAAGCGGGCTTTCCTGACGGCGTGATCAACGTGGTCACCGGCTACGGTGCGCAGGTGGGTCGTGCCTTGTGCGAACACCCGCACGTCGCCAAGATCAGTTTCACCGGCAGCCCCGAGGCCGGACGCGAGATCCAGCGCACCGCCGGGGTGTTGTTCAAGCGCGTGGCGCTGGAACTGGGCGGCAAAAGCCCACAGATTGTGTTCGACGATGCGCCCTTCGATGACGCGCTGTTTGGCTGCTCACTGGGCCTGTTCGTCAACCAGGGGCAGATCTGTGCCGCCGGCTCGCGCATCCTGGTACACCGCAGCCTCGCCGAGCGCTTCGCCGCGGCGCTTGCCGAGGCCGCGCGCGCGGTCAAGGTAGGCGACCCTCGCGAGCCTGGCGTACAGATGGGGCCGGTAGCCAAGAAAGCGCAGTTCGATCGCGTCAACCGTTACATCCAGATGGGTATCGACCAAGGCGCCTCTTTGTTGGCCGGCGGTGTATCCACCCCGGAGCAAGGCTGGTTCGTGCGACCGACGATCTTCGCCAACGCCCGCAATGACATGACGATTGCCCAGGACGAAATTTTCGGCCCCGTCGGCACGGTCATCACGTTCGACAGCGAAGAAGAGGCTGTGGCACTGGCCAACGATAGCGCCTACGGCCTGGCGGCCACGGTCTGGACGACCGATCTGGTACGTGCGCACCGCGTGGCCGCTGCGGTAAAGGCCGGCGCCATCGGCGTCAACTGCTGGAGCCCGCTGGACGCCAACCTGCCATGGGGCGGCGTCAAGGCCAGCGGCATTGGTCGTGAAGGTGGGCTTGCCGGTGCGCTGGCCTACACCGAGGAGAAAGTCATCACCGTGCTACTGCCCACCTGAGAAAACTCACTGCACCTGCCCTCTCAGGGCCTTGGGTCCCGAGGGGGTATGAATCGTGCATTTTCGATGCCTTGATGATCAATGAAGAGACTGCGATGAACACCTTAAAACAAGCGACAATTGATCGGTATCCGACCTCCCTGCGCATGCTGCACTGGGTGCGTGCCATCGTCATAGCGGGCCTGCTCTGGGCCGGCTGGTATATGACCGGGCTCGATGATGAAGTGGCGAGCAAGTATGAGCTCTATTACCCATGGCACAAATCCTTCGGGGTGCTGGCATTCCTGTTGGTATTGGTCCAGATCGCCCTGCGTTGGCGTACCCCCACGCTTCCGCAACCACCGCAAACACTGGCCGGGCATGAGCGATTCTTGTCGCGTTTTGTGCAACGTTCCATGTACGTACTGATCGTGGCCGTACCGCTGATGGGCTATTCGATGTCGAGCAGCTACACCATGAGCGACGGCGTGTACTTTTTTGGCGTGAACCTCCCGGAGCTGCTGGCGAAGAATGACGATTTGTTCGTCGTGTTCCAATGGCTGCACAAAGTGCTGGCTTATACCCTGCTGGCGCTGATCGTGTTGCACGTCGCAGGTGCACTCAAGCATCGGTTCTTCGATAGCGACCCTCGCAACGACGTCCTGCGCCGCATGCTGTGACTGAATCACGACTCGGTGAATGCAGGGATGCGCCACCGCTGGTGACGCCCCCTGGTCTAACTATTCTTACGTCGCAAACAGCAGCTCAGAATGCGACCCAAACAATGAATTGGAAGTAGGTGTTGAGCGATGCGCTACCACTCTGGTTGCCTCCGTTGCCGAGCCACTTGTCAGGCTTGTAGAAACCAACGAGCGGCGAGAGCGTGATGTTATCCGTCACCATCCAATCCAGAAACAGATTGACCTCGCGCGCACTGTAATCCTGATCTTGCCGATCAGAGAGCTGATGGTAGTCGAAGTACATTGCGTTAAGGGTCAACTTATCGGTCGGGTTGACTGAGAGCAGCACGTCGCTGATACGCATGTTCGAGGTGACTGAGCCGGCGTAGTTCACACCGATCTCACCCTGGTAACGTTTGCGGTAGCCGCCCTGAAACAGGAAGTCCCACCCTTCGGAGTAACGCGCGTAGCGATAGCTCACCGTCGGTTGCCATTTGACATCGGCGAAGGTGTAGCCCGCATCAAAGAACATCGCCCGCTGCGAGCCCGAACGTTTTTCCTGGCGCGCCACCTCGAACGCGAAGTCGGCATTCTCGATGCCAGCATTGCCCTGGCCACGGATGCTGTAGATATCCATGCCCTTGCGCTCACCCCGATCGGCAAAAACGTATCGCTCTTCGACATCCAGGCCACGCACGTACGTCGAACCGATCGAGCCAATGGGCGTCGTGTAGTCGATGGTGGCGGCCGCCACTTCCGTCTTCGACTGCCCGGGATTATCCGATTTCAACCATATCAGGCTACCGTGAAGGCCCTGCGTACCACCCACCTTGAGGACAGCGGTGTTCCCGAACGCCAATCGCGGGCCCAGGTAAAAGGCTCCGCCGCGATTGAACCGGCCATCCGCTACGCCCTCGATAGGGTTGAAGGCATTTCCGGGGGCGAACCCATCATCGGTGATCAGAAAGCCGTCCACCGTAACGACCTGTCGGCCAAAGGAGAAATCAACGCCGTCCATGCCCAGCGCCGGAATCAGATCACCCGACTTCCAGCCCAGGTAGGCGTCTTCCACGGCTGTTTCCCTTTCATTCCCGGCGGTGAGTGATCCTGCGTCCCCATCACCCCATGATCCCGTACTGATCAGACTGAAACCGCCGTAGATCGAACCTGCACCGATCTTATCCGTCGTGCCGTTTACACCATACTTGGCGAAGCCTTCCTGCCATCGCATCCTGCCGGGCTCTGCTTCGGGGTCGCCGATGTAGTTCTTTTCGCTGCCGAACCAGCCAAATCCCGCCCATAGCTCGGCGTTCAGCACGGTGGCACCGTCATTTTCATTGTAGAGCTCGTAGCCATGAGCCTGGGGCTCAAACGCACAGAGTGCGACCAGCGAAAGCAATGGGGCGTAAGGGGGGGTGCGCATGACGTCTCTCCTGTTTTTATATTTATGAGGCGAGGCGCGAGTGTTCCGCCTGGGTTGCGCAAGCGGTAACCCAAATCAGCACTTGCAGGGGCTCGATGCCCGTTTCTTCGTGCGCGTTATCCCTTCTCCGCAATAAACATTTCCACGACGGGCAGCAGTTGCCGTTTTGGGCTACGGCCCCTGCTCCCACCCCCCTATGCTGGGCCCATAAGAACGTATAAAAACCGAGGCACTCGCCATGACACCTTTGTCGTCCCCGCTATTACGCAAGGGGCTTGGTCTGCTGACCATTGCCGCCTGCATCGCCCTACCCTCCGTGGTCTCTGCCCACCATTCGTTCGCGATTTTCGACCAGACCAAAACGATCACGCTCAAGGGCGTGGTCGGACGCTTCGTCTGGAGCAACCCCCACGTCTCGATTTATTTCGATTCGCCAGGCCCCCCGCCTCAGCAATTCAAGATCGAGACCGGCAGTGTCAACGCCTTAAGCCGCACCGGCTGGAAGTCCGACTTGATCAAGGCCGGCGATGCCGCCGAGATCACCTTCAAGCCGCTGAAAAACGGTGATCCGGGCGGGCTGCTCGTGGAGATCAAGATCGGTGACGTGGTGCTGTCCGGTGGAGGCTGAGAAACCGCATTCCTACGCCATGAGACCTGAATGAACAGACCAACGGGATGGAGACGCTTTCAATGAAACCGACACGAACCTTGAACCTGACAAGCCTCTTCCTGGGCGTGCTACTCATGACTGTCGCCGGGGTGAGCAGCGCCGCCGCCTCTAAAACCCAGGACGCCAAACACGGCGCGGGCGCACGCCCCGACATCAGCGGCACGTGGGAGCGGACTCCGGACGACTGGTTCGGAGAGGACCCGGACAATCCGGTGCACCCCGGTGGCCCGATGGACCTGAAGGAGCCCTATGCCAGCGAATACGTCGCGTTGAAAAAGCGCCAGGCCGCCGCGAACGAGGCCGGCACGCCACTGGCCACCACCAGCTCCATGTGCCTGCCCGAAGGCATGCCGGTATTGATGGCGGCGCTCTTCCCCATCCAACTCATTCATGACGATAAGCAAGTGGTGGTGCTCGGCGAATATCTCCAGCAAGTGCGCCGCATCATCCTCAACGAAGCCATGCCTGCGCTGGATACGCTGGACCCCAGCTACCAGGGCTACTCGCGCGGCCGCTGGGAGGGCGACACGCTGGTGGTGCAAACACAAGGCGTGCGCACAGATGTGGCCTTCTACGACGTTCCGCACAGCAAGGAAATGAAAATCACCGAGCGCATCAGACTGAAGGCGCCGGATCGCCTGGAGAACCAGGTAGTGATCGAGGACCCGCAGGTACTCAACAGCCCTTACCGTTTCACGTTCGACTACAAGCGCTCCGACTACCGCATTCACGAATATGTCTGCGAGAACAACCAGATCGTGATCGACAGCGAGGGCAAGACGAGCCTCAAACGCGACTGAACCGATGCCCTCATCGATAACCACTTGGAGGTGACCTAATGGAACGACTGATCACAATCAGCATCCTGCGGCCGTCGATGCAAAGCGCCTTTCTGTCACTCGTGTTGATCTCCAGCGCGTCCGCCGAGGTGCCCCGGATGCCCACGGCCATTGCGGTGCCGCCGTCCGGCCAACTGCCTCTGTCATCGGCAGAGCGCGCGGGCACCGAACACAGCGACCTCGACCGCTACGGTTACGTCGAGGAGGAGTTCTACCTGCAAGGCATTGCCCCGGCAATCACTGCCGCGGGCAAGCCTTTGCTCGAGGCGCCTTATACCACCCGCATCCTGATTCGCAAGCCGACGGACCCGGCACGCTTCAACGGCACCGTCGTGATCGAGCCGTTCAGTTGGTTCGGCGAGCGTGCTGCCGGCTGGATCCTGACCCGCGATTACTTGCTGCGACGCGGCTACGCGTATGTCGGGTACACGCTGAATATCAACCAACCGCCAGTCGATCCCAAGTTCCTTTCAGACACCCCGGCCGCCGAGGCCGAACAGATCGCCCAGTACGGGCGGATCGTGAACTTCGAGTTCATGCGCCGCTTCGACTACGCCCGCTATGCGCCGCTGGGCGCCTACTACGATCCGCAACGTTTCATCCGCGGTGACGCGCCGGACCCGTTCGCGCCGCAATCCCAGGGCATCGGTGCGCAGCTGGCGCTATTACTCAAGAGCAATGGGCCACAAGGCCCGTTGGCAGGTCTGGACGTGCAACGCGTGTATGTCGACAGCTGGGCCGTCACCGCCCAAGTCTGGATGGACTACCTCGACCAGGGCCGGCACCAGCAATGGCGAATGCCCGACGCAAGCGCGCTGATTGATGGCTACATGACCGGTCGCATGGCCTACGGCGAAGTGGGCGGCGACGTCATTCGAGTGCCGCGCCAGATGCCCGAAGGCGTGCCGTTCGTGACCGTATACAGCCAGTCGGAACTGATGCACGACGTGATCGAAGGCATCGACCTGCCGCCGGACACCGATAGCCCGCAGTTGCGTTATTACGAAGTGACCGGCATGCCGCATTTGCGCCTGGCCGACCTCGGCACCGAGCACACCGAGCACCTCGCTGCCGACATCGGCAAAGGCGATGACCCACAGTGCCGGACGCTGTACGACGAGCCGGTGGAAATGGTGGTGTCGGCGTTACTCGATGGCATGGACAAATGGGTACGCGAGGGCAAGCCGATGCCAAAGGCACCCAGGGTCGTGCGCGACGGCAAGGTGGCAGCGCGCGACCCTGCTACCGGCAATCTGCAAGGGGGCGTACGCCCGCCGTGGGTCCAGGTGCCGAGTGCGACCTACCTCACCGATCAAGAGACCGGCTGCGGCCTGATCTACGACACGAAGGTGGCTTATTCGCAGGATACGCTGCGCCGGCGCTATGGAAGTTTCAGCCACTACCAACAGGCATTCGAAGACGCCAAGGGCGTGTCGATCAAGCAAGGGTATCTGCTGCCGGAAGATGCGGCAGGCCTGCACACGATCGCAACACCTGAAGATTTCTAACCCTCTGACCCTGCGGGAGAGCAACAAATGTCCTCCATACCTGTCATTGCCTGGCTCTATGCGACACCGGTGAGCACCGCCATCAGGGACTTGCTCTGGGTGGTGCCCACTGTGCAGAGCATTCATATCATTGCCATCGCGGTGATCTTCGGCTCCGCCGTCATTTCCGACCTGCGCCTGGCCGGCGTACTCGCCACGGACGAGCCTTTGCGCGGCGTGGTTCAACGCTACTACCCGTGGATGCGCAATGCGCTTGTCGTCCTGCTTGCCACGGGGTTGATCATGGCCATCGGCGAACCGGACCGCGTTCTCCTCAACAACACGTTCTGGCTGAAGATGGCCCTGGTCATCGGCGCGTTCACCCTGGCCTGGCGGCTGCGGCGACCCTTTCTGCGCCCTGCCGTCCCCGCACACAGTGACGACGACAAGCCGCCGGTCAAGGCGCTGGTCTGGCTGTCGATCGCCTTGTGGTGCGTCGTGATCATCTGCGGTCGCTGGATCGCCTACTCGATTTAAACGTTTTCAACCCTGTTCTCAGGTATCCGTCATGGACATTCAATCAATACTGCAAGCCATCGAGGCCAGTTCGCTCGCCACCTTTGTCCGTGAATCGGACACGGCTTTTCCGGCCCTGGAATCGGTGCATGTGATCGGCATCGCCCTGGTGTTCGGGAGTATCGCAGTGGTGGACTTGCGCCTGCTCGGCATTGCCTCCCACCGCAGCAGCGCGCGAAGGCTGATCCGGGAGCTGCTGCCGTACACCTGGGCTGCCTTCGTGGCGTGCGTGATCACCGGTTCGCTCATGTTTGCCGCCAATGCCATCACCTATGCGCAGAACTCCGTGTTCCTGTGGAAGATGGGCGTGTTGATGCTGGCGGGCCTGAACATGGTGATATTCCATCTGGGCGCCTTTCGCCGCATCGACGAATGGGACGCCGTGCTGCCACCCCCCGGCCAGGCGCGTATCGCCGGGTTCAGTTCGATGGCGTTGTGGATCGGCGTGATCTGCCTTGGCCGCTGGATTGCGTTTATCTGATGGCCCGGCTATCGCCACGCAGGCACCACCCCAACGGCACACCCGGCGATGCCGCCAGCAGTGCATTCACGCTTGTGCACCCGCGCTCCGGCCGATGGGAAACCGCGGGCATGCTGCTTGCTGCACTGATCATCATCGCCAGCGTGGCCGGTTATATGTTGTTGCGGCCACAGAAAGTCGGCCCACCCACCGCGCTGAGCTGGCAGGTGCGTTCCTTCGATGGCCTGAGTTCGGTCGATCAGGCCATCCATAGTGCGCTGTTGCCTGCCGGTGAAGAAATCATCTGGAACAACAACGACACCGGCGGCTGGATCACCCTGGATCGTGCCCAAGAGCTTGTGCTGCCGCCCTTCTATCGGGACGCATTCTGGAAGGCCAATGGTCAGGTGCACTGGCAACTGATCCTGCCCGGTACCCACCTGTCCCATAGGCAGTCTGCCGACAAACACACCGACAACGACGCCCATGCCGACGCCGCCGCGGTTCCCGCGCCTCTCCCCTCCAGCGAGGTGTCGCAAGCCACTCAGGGCCAGGGCGCCACGGTCTATTACGGCTCCGGCGGCAGTGTGCCGGGCCAGAGCGCCTACCTGCTCGTCATCGGTCATGCCCATGCCGGGGTGATGTGGGCCAACCAGGCGACGATCTGGATCCATCCCAATCCGAACGCGCCCTACCCCTCCATCGTCAAGGCCGAGTCGCTGGTCGGCGACGGCTGGCGACAAGTCATTCCTTACGACGGCACCAGTGAAATCGAACGCGTAAAAGGAACCCAGCCATGAATGCCTTTATAAAACACCGCACACTGTTGCGCCGTTGCCTGGCGTTGCTGCTGCTGATCCCCGCCATCGCCTGCGCCAGCCCGGAACACCCCGCCGGCAAGCGGCTCAAAGTCGGCGTCACATTGCATCCCTACTACAGCTTCGTGGCCAACATTGTTGGTGATCGGGCGGACGTCGTTGCGCTGATCCCGGCGCAGGCCAATCCGCATAATTACCAGCCGCAACCCGACGACATTACCCGCGCGATGAACATCGATGTGCTGGTAGTCAACGGCATTGGCCACGATGAATGGGCCTTCGAGATCATCAAGGCCGCCGGCCGTCGCGAGACGCTGCCGATCATTCAGGCCAATGCCTCGGTGGCACTCATTCCCATCGGCGGCGACCAGGGCGGCGTCAAGGTGGTGAACCCACATACCTTCGTCTCCACCACGGCGGCGATACAACAGGTGTTCGAGATCGCCCGCCGCCTGGGCGAGCGCGATCCGGACAACGCGGCGGCCTATAGGCAGAACGCCCTGGCGTATGCCGGACGGATCCGCGCCCTGCGCGCGCGCTTCATGAGTCGCTTTGCCGCGCTGGATCTTTCGCCGTTTCGTTGCGCGACGTTGCACGGCGGTTACGACTACATGATGCAAGAGTTCGGCCTGTTTGTGAGCGCCGTGATTGAGCCGCGTCACGGTGTGGCGCCGACTGCGCGCCAGTTGGCCACCACGATCGACACCATCAGGAAGGCCAATGTAAGGGTGCTTTTCGCCGAAAAGAACTTTTCCATGGATCTGGCCAAACCGATTGAAGCAGCCACCGGAGTAAAAGTCTTCACCCTGTCCCACATCACCGGCAGCACCTACAGCGCGGACGAATTCGAGGTAGCCATAGGCGAAAACCTTGAAACGTTGGCCGAAGCCGTCGAGTTCACGCAACGATGAAGAAGGATCAAGCGATGCGCGGACCTGCCGTGATGTTCGATAACGTCTCGCTGCAACTGGGCGGTACACAGGTGCTCGATGCGGTGAGCTTTCGGGTGGAAGCCGGTGCGCTGCACTGCCTGGTCGGCCCGAACGGAGGGGGCAAGACCTCACTTGTGCGCGCGCTGCTGGGCCAGATGCCGCATTCCGGGGTTATCCGCTTCGAGGGTGTCGCCAAGCCGGTGGGCTACGTGCCGCAACTGCTGGATTTCGACCGCAACGTGCCGATGACGGTCAACGATGTGATGGCACTGCTCACTCAACGCCGGCCGGCTTTCCTGGGCTCAAGTCGCTCCGCCAGGGCGGCGCAGGCCGAGGCCCTGGCGCGTACCGGTGTGGCCGGAATAGGCACAAAACCATTTGGCAGCCTGTCCGGTGGGCAGCGCCAGCGCGTGCTGCTGGCCCAGGCGATCAGCCCCGCGCCGTGGCTGCTGGTCCTCGATGAACCCACCGCCGGTATCGACGAGGCCGGTGTGCGCCTGGTGGAAGCATTGGTGGCCGAGTTGCACGACTGCGGCGTCACCGTCCTGTGGATCAACCACGATCTCGAACAGGTCAGGCGTATCGCCCAGTCCGTGACCGTTATCAATCAAAGGGTGCTGTTTCATGGCCCGGCCGATCAGATCGACTGCCGACTGGAGGATATTCGATGAGTGCCTTGTACGACTTCATCCGCGATCACCTCCAGACGCTCGCCGCGCGCCAGATGCTGCCGCAACCGTTCGAATACGAGTTCGTGATCAATGCGCTGATGTGCGCCGTTCTGATCGGACCCTTGTTGGGTGTGCTGGGCTCAATGGTGATGATCAAACGCATGGCTTTCTTCAGCCAGTCCGTTGGCAATGCTGCGATGACTGGCGTTGCCATTGGCGTGCTGATTGGCGAGTCCTATACCTCTCCTTACCTATCGATGTTCGGCTTCTGCCTGCTGTTTGCGCTGACGCTGAAATACACCCAGCACCGCACGACGCTGGCCAACGACACACTGATCGGGGTGTTCCTGTCCATTTCGCTGGCAGTCGGCGCCTCGTTGCTGCTGTTTGTGTCGGCGAAGATCAACACCCACGTGATGGAAAGCGTGCTGTTCGGCTCCATCTTGGCCGTGGACCACACCGACATGAATGTGCTGCTCGGCGTAACGGTCATTTGCGCCCTCATCGGGCTGCCCCTGTACAACGGCATGTTGCTGTCCAGCCTCAATCCGAGCCTGGCACATGCGCGCGGCGTGCCGGTGCGCAGCGTCGAGTACCTGTTTGTGGTGTTGGTCACTCTGGTGACGGTGGCCTGCCTGAAAATCATCGGTGCGGTATTGGTCGAGGCCCTTCTGCTGATACCCGCCGCGGCGGCCCGCAACGTCACCCGCTCACTTGCGGCACTGGTCACGCTGGCCATCCTGATTGCGACGTTTTCCTGCGTGGTCGGCATCCTGGCGCCTATGCAATTCCACATCCCGGTGCCGACCGGCGGTGCGATCGTGCTGGTCGCCGCTCTGGTGTTTGTCTTGACCACCATCATCCGTGCGACCTCGTCGCGATTCAGAGGGACCAGCGTATGAAATGGCTTTGCCTGTCACGTAGATCCTGGCTGGCGGTGTTGGCCCTGCTGCTGGGCACCCAGTTTCCGGTCTTTGCCGATACCGGCCGCCAGCGGGTGCTCGTTGCGCTGCCGGCGGTGTACGCACTTACGTCGGCGCTCAGCGAAGGCACGCTCATCCAGGTCATGCGGCTACCGCCGGACAGCCCCGTACCCATGGAGAGCCTGGCCAATGCGCTGTCGCGTCTCGATCCGGCCGTGTTCCAGCAAGCCGACGCCGTGGTGACCCTGAGTCATCTCTGGCGTGCGGACCCATTGTATGCAACGGCCCGGCGCCACAACCTGCGCATCATCGAGATCGATGCCTCGCGTTCATGGGACACGATCAAGCCCGGCGTGGCCGTGATGCGCGTGCCACCGAACGACGTGCCCTGGGCCGTCGCGAGCAACATCGACAGCGGCCCGTCGCCCTACGCCTGGCTCGGTCCCGTCAACGGCATGCGCATGTCGGCGCTGATCGCTGCCGACCTGACACGCCTGTCCCCCGCCGATGCGCCTCGAATCGAGAGCAACCTCGCCGCACTTGAAAGCCGCCTGCGCCGGCTCAAGGCCGACTACGGCGCGCGGATGGTAGCGCTGCCGGATGTGCGCGTGCTGTCGCTGGCGAACGAGTTCACCTACCTGTTTGGCGAGTTCGGCATCTTTGTCGACGGCTGGTTCGTGCGCCAGGACCTTGACTGGAGCGACGCCGATCGCACCGCACTGACCCGATACCTGCGCGAGCGTGACATCCGCGTAGTGGTCCACAAGTGGATACCGGATGAAAAGATCGCCAGGGCCATCCAGGACGGCGGCGCACGGTTGCTGCTACTGGACACCGGCAACCCGGGAGAACTCGCCGACGCAGCCGGCGACTACATCGCACTTCTGCGCTCGAACCTGGAGGCGTTGCTGGCGGCCTTCTCCCCGGCTGGCAACGACACTACAAGCGGCGATGATCAATCGCCATCCCATGATCAACCTCGTGCGCTGAGACCAAAGATCCTATGAGCCACATAACTTCAACCATTCGAATATCGATGGCAGGCACCCTCTTGCTCTGCCAGACAGCGTTGGCCCATGGGCCCGTGCTCGACTGCTACATCGAGCGCGATGACCAGGTGAAGTGCGAGGCCGGGTTCACCGATGGCAGCTCGGCCGCCGGCAGAAAAATCCATATCCAAAACCCAAGCGACAAGGTGTTGCTCGAAGGCGAGGTCGGCAAGGACAACACCTACACCTTCCAGCCCCCCACCGGAAACTATTCCGTGGTGTTCCTCGGTGGAGCCGGCCATGACGTAACCATTCAGTCCTCCGACATATCAAGGTGAAAATGACCATGACGTTCAAACGAAAACTGCTCCAAGCCATTGCCGCGACTACATTCAGTGGCTTGACCGGCGCTGCACAGGCGCACTTCCAGATGCTCTACCTAGAGGAAACAGCGCTGCAGCGTGCGGAAAAACTGGAGTTCGCGCTAGTGTTCACTCATCCCTTCTCCGGCGGCCCCACCATGGCCATGGATGAACCCCGGGCCTTTAACCACACCAGCGCGCACGGCGGGGAAAAAATCAATCTGCTCGAATACTTACGTCCAGTCGAGTGGCAGAGTCGCGATAACCGGTCGACGGCCTATCGAGCATCGATCCCACGTGAGCTGGTGCGCTCACTGGGTGACCATATCTTCGTACTCGAGCCCGAGCCTTATCTGGAAACCGAAGAAGGTGTCTACATCCAGCAATTCACCAAGCTGATCGTGAACGTGGGTGGAGTACCCGGTCACTGGGCAGAACCACAAGGGTTGCCGGTTGAGATCCAGCCTCTGAACAAACCTTATGCCAACTGGACCGGCGGAGTATTCCGCGCCTTGGTGCTGGCCGACGGCAAGCCCGTCCCGTTCGCCGAGATCGAAATCGAATACCTCAACCATTCCGTTGATGTCGAGAAAAACGCCTTCGGCGAGCAGGACTACATAACGGCTCCTCAGGCTTCCTTCAAAGCCCTTAGCACCTACTCGGATTCCCAAGGCATCGTGACCATTGGCCTGCCCCGCGCCGGGTGGTGGGGTATCGCAGCACTCGACATCGGGACAACGAAAACCCACAAAGGCAAAGCCCTGTCGCAAGACGCAGTGCTGTGGGTGCAGGCCAGAGACATGAAATGACACAAACCCAACCGTTGCGCGTAAAGCCTTGGAGTCGATCATCCTTGTTTCCAGGTCGAACGCGCCTTGGTTATGCCAATCCCGAAACCGTTGATCACCGTTGACGCCTCCCCGCTATTCGCAACGCTTCAAGTTCTTCGCTCCCGTAGCCGAATTCTGCGAGAATTTCGGCGCATAACGCGCTCTGCCTGTCACGGCTCACGCACGTCAATGCAGCTTATTCCCCCTCGTAGTTGACCATCCAGGCAATCCCGAAACGGTCTTCGAACATGGCAAAACGTTCCGCCCAAAAGGTCTTCGCCAAGGGCATCTGCACGGTGCCACCTGCACTCAAGCCATTGAACAGCCGTTCGGCCTCTTCCACGCTGTCGACGTTGAGGGAAACCGACACGCCTTGCGGCTGGCGATACGGCTGGCCTGGCGGGCAGTCGGAAGCCATCAGGCTGAAATTGCCCACGGTCAGGCAGGTGTGCATGATCAGGTCGGCGTCCTTGGGCATGCCGACGTCCTCCGGCGCCTCGGCAAAGGACATGGAAAACAGCTCGCCACCAAGGACGTCCTTGTACAACGCAAAGGCTTCCTTGCAGCGGCCGTTGAAGGTCAGGTAAGGAATGATTTTCATGCTCGCAACTCCTGTAGTCGGCTTCACGATTGATTGGACAACTGCGCCCGCAGACGCTCTTCCTGCTCGCGCAACTCGGGGGTAAAGCTCTCGCCAAAATCCTCGGCTTCGAAGATCTGGCGGATCTCGATTTCACTGTCACTGATCATCGGGTTCGGGCAGCGTTTGACCCAGTCGATGGCTTCCTGCAGCGACTGGACCTGGAAGATCCAGAAGCCGGCAATCAATTCCCTGGTTTGCGCAAAAGGCCCCTCGACGACGGTCCGGTTCTTGCCGGAAAACTGCACGCGCACACCCTTGGCACTGAGATGCAGCCCTTCTCCGGCGAGCATCACCCCGGCCTTGAGCAATTCTTCATTGTAGGCGCCCATGGCGGCGAGCAATTCTTCGCTGGGCATTTGTCCGGCTTCCGATTCCGGACTGGCTTTGACGATCACCATAAATCGCATGCGCTCGTCTCCTGAGAGTGGATGGATTAAGCCGCCCTTGTGGTGGCTCTACGGACTAATCGAATGGCAAGGGTCGAAATCGACAGCCTGACGCAATTATTTTTTTGGTAGGCCGTTGCGGCTTCAGCCATGGATCACTCGGACCAACGGCGCAGCCTTTCACACCATCCGAATGAACACTGCAAACCGCAGAAACGCTTAAACAGCCGTCATGCCCGACGATAGACGCTGGGCGTGACCCCCACTTCGCGGCGAAACACCTGGGAAAAATGGCTGGGGCTCGAATAGCCGACCTCCAACCCGACATCGATGATGCTTCGGTCCGTCTCCAGCAGCAGATGCCGGGCGCGGCTCATGCGCAAGCGAATGAAGTACTGCGAGGGTGAAAGCCCGGTGGCGCGCTTGAACATGCGGCTGAAGTGGTACTCGCTCAGTTGCGCAACCCGCGCAAGGTTCGCGAGGCTGAAATCGGCGGCAAGCCCCTCGGTCATTGCCTCGATAACGCGGCGCAGTTTGTAGGCCTGCAACGCGTTGTTGCGCCGGGCACTGCGGTTTGGGTCAAGGTAGCGCCGCACCAAATGCACGGCCAGCGCCTGAGCCAGGCTGTGGGCAAACAAGGGGCTGGGCTGGCGCTCGTCGATGAGTTCCTGGCGCAGTTGCTCCAACAGGAAACTGATTCGTTCATCCCGGGCACCGGAAACATCGAGGAAGCTGACCGGGTCGGCGTGTTCGCCCAGTACCTCGCGCGCGGCTTGATCAATCAATGGCAGGCCGAGATACAGGTGCATCACCTTAAAAGCGTCGCAGCCTTGGGTCTGCCAGCGCATCTCGTAGGGTTCGCCAGTGTTGGTGAGAAAGAAGTCGCCGGTCTTGACGTCGGACGCGACCCATTCCCCACCCAGAACGCGCTCCTCGACCCGAGCCGCGCCCGCCAGCACCCACACCAGCAGAGGCTCGACCACCGCGGGCACCAGGATGGGCTCGACGATGCTGTGATGGCTGAACCGCAACATCACCACGTCCTGCATCTGCGGGCGCGGCGGTAACGTCTGCGGCGTTCCCGGCAAATAGTGCAGCATCGATTCGCCCGTAATGCGTTGAGCATCGCTGGCGAGGTTTTGCGGATCGGGTTGGTGCACAGGATGCTCCATCGACAAAGCCCTCTGACGAGGACTGGTGCCAACAGGATAACGCGGCGGCGGCCATGAGCAAGGTTGCGCGACAGACCGTGTGCGCCGGAGCCTCGCATGCTGGAGCAAAACCCCAACAGTTCAGGCAAGCCTGCGAAAGCCCGAACATGCACATTGAGAGACAGTGAAGCCGTCGATAACGACAGCGCCTCACGGGCGCGGAGCCGGCGAATGTCTCCTCGGCTCGCAACGCAGGAGAGCATCATGACTGATATCACCTACAGCATCCCCCACGAAGTCGCAGGCAAAGTCGCGCTGGTCACCGGCGCGGCCAGTGGCATCGGCAAAGCCATCGCACTGTTGCTGCACGCTCGTGGCGCCAAGGTCGTTGCTGAAGACCTGAACCCCGCCGTCGAAGAGCTCGCCCGTCCCGGGCTGGTGCCGCTGGTGGCGGACATCAGCGAAGACGGAGCCGCCGAGCGCGCGGTCGGCCTGGCCGTCGAGCAGTTCGGCCGGCTGGATATCCTGGTCAACAACGCCGGGATCATCATCAACAAGCTTGTCATCGACATGACCCGTGAAGACTGGGAGCGCATTCAGGCAGTCAACGCCACCGCGGCCTTCATGCATTGCCGCGAGGCGGTGAAAGCGATGATTCCCAACAGATCCGGGGCAATCGTCAACATCGCCTCTTACGCATCCTACTTCGCCTTTGCGACGATCGCAGCCTACACCGCGTCCAAGGGCGCGCTGGCCCAGTTGACCCGCACGCTGGCGCTCGAAGTGATCGAACATGGCATCCGCGTCAATGCCATCGGCGTCGGCGATGTGGTGACCAACATCCTCAATGACGTGGTCGACGACGGCCCCGGCTTTCTGGCCAAACACGGCGAAGCGGCACCCATAGGCCGTGCCGCGCAGCCGGAGGAAATTGCCGAAATCGTCGCCTTCCTCGCCTCGGACCGCGCGAGTTTCATGGTCGGCTCGGTGGTTATGGCCGATGGCGGCATGACCGTCACCGCGGGCTAATGCGGCGTTGTCGCTGCACACCCCGGGCAAGGATGCCCTCGGCTGGCGTCTGTTGACTTTGGTCTGGATCGATAAGCCGGTTCGGTGTCGGTTACGCCATACAGGATCAGGCAAACCCGCGACATTTTTGACATAACGGCCAAGCGGATCCACTCCCTAATCTGGACTCACGAAACGGATGACACCGGACGGCCCGGACAGGGCCATCCGAACTCGCTGTTCAAATGTGAGGGCAGAACATGAAAGGCATCAGCCAATTGTTGATCGGTACCGCTTTGAGCGCCGTTGTCGTCTCGGCTGATCTAACCGCAGAAGGAGAATGGAACATGCAACGTATTCAACCTACTACCGCCAGTCACCCCTACACCGGCATGTGGATCACCGCTGATGGGAAAATTCGCCATGAGCTGTTGCCAAATGGGCGCTACGACGAGGCTCGCGGAAATCGCGAAAGCGCTTATCAGGGGCGTTACGAGGTGGAAGGCGATTACATCCGCTACTGGGACGACACGGGCTTCACTGCCGATGGAACGTTTCGGGACGGCGTCCTCTACCACGCCGGGATGGTGCTCTATCGCAAGTGACAGAGACGCCCGGCTCCTTTTGACCGGGCGTTTCTCGTCTCGCCAGTATAAGGATGCATAGAACCACCATCGGGCGGCGACTGGTCGTCCGTTTCATCGCCAGCGTTGCGCCACCGGCTAAGAACGAAACGCATCAACCTTGAGCCCATACCGACTCATCTTGTTGTACAACCCCCCACGCGACACATTCAGCCGTTGAGCCGCCAGGCGGATGTTTCCGCGCGTGTCTGTGAGGGCGGCAATGATTGCATTCATTTCATGGGTGCCAAGGTCCGGCGCCGTCCGAGGTTCAGGGACGCTCGCCCACGTCGATAGTCGCCCTCGCTGCCTGATCTCCAGCGCAAGATCGCTCGGCTGGATCAGTTCGCTCATCGCCAGGTTGGTCGCCCGTTCAATGACGTTTTCCAGCTCGCGAACATTGCCCGGCCAATCGTAGGCGCCAAGCATATCCAGCGCCACGGGAGAAAGGTCCTGCGTCGATTTGCGGAGCGACCGGGCACAACGCGCGAGAAAATGCCGCGCCAGCAACGGCACGTCTTCGCGGCGCATCCGCAGTGGCGGCACGGTCAGGTTCAGGACGTTGAGCCGGTAGTAAAGGTCCTCACGAAAGGCGCCCTCGGCCACCGCCTGGCTCAGGTTGCGGTGAGTGGCGGCAATGATGCGAACGTTGACCCGCAACGATTTTTTTGCCCCCACCCGTGTCACCTCGCCTTCCTGCAGGACGCGCAGCAAGCTGACCTGGGCATCAAAGGACATGTCACCGATTTCGTCGAGGAAGATCGTCCCGCCATCGGCCAATTCGAACTTGCCTGCCGAGCCACCGCGAGCCGATCCGGTGAAAGCGCCTTCGACATGACCGAACAGTTCGCTCTGCACTAGGTCACGGGGAATGGCGCCGCAATTGACCGCCACGAAAGGACCGCCACAACGGTCGCTGGCATTATGGATCGCCTGGGCGAACAGCTCCTTGCCTGTGCCGCTCTCGCCGAGGATCAGCGTGGTCGAATCACTGCGACTGGCAATCCGTGCCAGGTGCACTGCATCCTGAATCGCCCGTGAATGGCCCAGGATGGTTTCGAAGGTGTAGCTGGCCTGGGTGCCCATGATCCGCCGGGTGATTTCCCGAATGCGTCGGTTTTCGCGCAACGAAACAATCCGCCCGCCTTGTTCCAGCGGGCAGACCGACACCAGGCATGCCAGATGGCTGTGGTCGTGCAGTTCAAAGGTGCAATCCAGGTCCCGTACGCCCTCCTCGCTGGCAAGCAGGACGGCATCGGTCAACTCACTTTGTCCCAGGCTCTTGAAGGGACTGCCGAGCAAGTCATGGCCCACGCGGAACAACTGACGGGCGTAATGGTTGAGCGCCTTGATGCAGCCCTGCTCATCCAATACCACCAAGCCCTCGTTGAGCACTTCAAGCACGGTTTGTTGCTCTTCCAGCAAGGCTTGCAGCGCCATCTGCCTCGAGACCGCCTCGGCCGCGGCCTGGACAGTGCCCAGCGTATGGAAATGAAACCAGCCTGGTTCTGCCGTCAAGGTCAACATACCCAAGGTTCGGCCCTGGGCATCCCGGATAGGCGCGGCGGCGCAATGCATGCGGCGCTGGCGCAGGCCAAGCCCGAAGTTCTCCTCGGCCAGCACATAGACCAAACGGTCTTCGACGATCGCCAGCCCGGTGCAATTGGTGCCCTGTACCGACTCCAGCAGGCGACTGCCTATGGGGGTGAGGTCCAGGCCACAAAAGTACAAAGTCGTGCCTTGGGTATCGGTCAGATTGATATGGCCCTTGGGGTTGTAGGCGAGCAAACCGCGCATGACCTGCGCCGCTGCGGCGATCAGCACCCGGTTGGCTGCCAGTGTTGCGGCGAGGTCGTCGGGCGCGACAAAACGGTACTCACCGTCTTCCGGGTCAAGGCCGGCATGGACGCTGCGCAACCAGGACTCCCAAATCACCCGCCTGATCCCGGCAGGGCGAGCGATTACCCCCTGCAAGCACGCTCGCCAGGCCTCATCCAGCGCAGTGCTGGGCCCTTCGTTCAACGACGCCGCGCCAAGCGCGGTGAGGTAATCGCGGTCTTCGGCGCTCAAGGCTGCAGGTTGCTGGTTCATTATTCGGCCATATGTTCATATTTTCGACATGCCAGTATAGACATGTAATCAAAATGAACATCAATTCAACCGACTATGAATAAAACCTGTTCAATATCAATCAGTTAATTATTGGCACAGCGCTTGCTCCCTGCTTACCCCAGACGAGGACATTCTTAGCGCCGAGTCGTAAAAACAATAAAAGGAGTCATGTTCATGAGTACATCCAGGATCATCCGCCTTGGCCTTATCGGCGCCGGCCGCATGGGCAGTTTTCACGGCCTCACCGCCGCCCGTCACATCCCCGGCGCGTGCCTCGCTGCCATCGCCGACCCTACTCCCGGCCAGGCCGCGCGCCTGGCGGCAGAACTGGACGTGCAGAAGGTCTATGCCGATCCACAGCAACTGCTCGATGACCCGGATATCGACGCCGTGCTGATTGCCGCCCCAGCGCGCAGCCATGCCGAACTGGTGATCAGTGCGGCCCGGGCCGGCAAAAGTGTGTTCTGTGAAAAACCCATGGCGATCACCCTGGACGAAGCCGATCGCGCCATCGCTGCCGCTGCCGATGCACGGGTGACACTCCAGGTCGGCTTCAACCGGCGCTTTGCCAGAAGTTTCCGCACCGCTCATCTGGACGTGGTTGCCGGCCGGATCGGTACGCCACAACTGCTGCGCTCGCTGACCCGCGACCCGGCGCTGAACAACCCCGCCGCGTCACCGCAATGGGTGATCTTCCTCGAAACTTTGATCCATGACTTCGATACCCTGCGCTACCTGAATCCGGGCGCCGAGGCGGTTGAAGTTTTTGTGATGGCCGATGCCCTGATCGCACCGGCCTACAAAGACAAAGGATTTCTCGACACCGCGGTGGTCACGATCCGTTTCGACAACGGGGCCATCGCCACGGCCGAGGCGAATTTCCAGGCGGTCTATGGCTACGATGTCCGCGGCGAAGTGTTCGGCAGCGCTGGCATGCTGACCATGGGCAACGTCAACGACTCCGACCTGCTGCGGTACCTGGCCAATGGGGTTCAGGCCGACACCCAGCGCATGGACACCGACTTGCTGCGTGATGCCTATGTGGCTGAGCTCAACCACTTTGTCAGTTGCGTACGCAGTGGCGAAAAACCTCTGGCCAGCGGTGAAGACGCCCGGGCGGCACTGGCCATTGCTCGCGCTTGTATCGAGTCCTTCCAACTGGGTAAACCGGTGCGCGTACAAGGAGCTCATTCATGAGTTTCATACCGTTCAAACTGGCGATCAGCGCCGAGATGGTCTTTCTCGACCTGCCCTTTATCGAGCGGGTCAAACGCATCCATGCGCTGGGCTTCAGCGTCGAGATATGGAACTGGACGACCAAAGACCTCCAGGCTCTCGTCGCGACTGGCGCGGATTTCACCTCCATGACCGGCTACATCTCGGGCAACCTGACCGATCCCGAGGGTATCCAGCAATTGCTCGACAGCGCCCAGGAATCTCTAGCCGTCGCAGCCCAATTGGGTTGCCCGAGCCTGAACCTGCACGGCACCGGCCTGGGTGATCAAGGATTGCCAGTCAAACCCGTTGCCCAGACCACCGGCCGCATGTGGTTGAGCGCCTGCAAGACACTGGAAAAAATAGCCCGCCTGGGCGAAGACGCGGGCCGGGTATTCCTGCTGGAAAACCTCAACACTGAAGTCGACCACCCGGGCACGCCTTTCGCCCGCGCTGACGATACCCTGGCACTGATCGAGGCCGTGGGCAGCCCGCACCTGAAGATGAACCTGGACCTCTATCACGCACAGATCGGCGAAGGAAACCTGATCGAACTGATCCAGCGCGCCGGCAGCGCCATCGGCGAAATCCAGGTCGCCGACGTCCCGGGCCGCATGGAACCCGGCACCGGTGAAATCCACTATCGCGCCATTGCCAGGGCCTTGTTCGGCATGGGATACAGCGGTGTCGTCGGCCTCGAAGGCTGGGCCAGCGGTGACAGCGAGATCGCCCTTGAGCGTTTCCGGCAGGCCTTCACGCTTGATGGATGAAGCCCGCGCCGAACTCAATACGTGCGGCAGATTTTCAGCTCTTGGTGACGTACCACTCATAACAACAAAAGGAAAACCATCATGCGTCGTTGCACACTGCTTTTCGCCACCCTGCTATTGCTCTTGAGCCAATGGGCCATCGCCGACTATCGCATCGGCGTCAGCATCGCCCGGGTCGACGACAACTTCATGACCTACGTGCGTAACGGCCTGGACGAGGCCGCGAAAAAGGAAAACGTGCAGATTCAATTCGAGGACGCCCAAGGCGATGTGGTGCGCCAACTCAACCAGGTCCAGGGTTTTATCAATCAGAAAGTGGATGCAGTCATTGTCCTGCCGGTGGACACCTCTGCCACGGCCAACATCACCCGCGCCGCGGTCGAAGCGAAGACACCACTGGTCTACGTCAACCGTCACCCGGACGAGCGTACCTTGCCCAAAGGCGTCGTCACCGTGGCGTCCAATGACATTGAGGCCGGACAGTTGCAAATGCGCTATCTGGCCGAAAAGCTCGGCGGCAAGGGCAGCCTCGCGATCATCATGGGCGACCTGGCGCAAAACGCTACCCACGACCGCACCGAAGGTGTCAAACAGGTGCTCAAGGATTATCCCGGGATCAAGGTTGTCGAGCAGCAAAGTGCCGAGTGGCAGCGCAGCAAAGGGATGGACCTGACCAGCAACTGGTTGCTGGCGGGTAGCCGTTTCGATGCCATCGTCGCCAACAATGACGAGATGGCCATCGGTGCGGCCATGGCACTGCAACAGGCCGGCAAAGCCAAGGGCGAGATCGCGATTGTCGGCATCGACGGCTTGCCTGACGGCCTGGCGGCAATCAAGCGCGGGATGCTGGTCGCCTCGGTATTCCAGGACCCCAAGGCCCAGGCGACCAGCGCGGTGCAAGCAGCACTCAAAATGATCAAGGGAGAAGCGGTAGAACCGGACGTCTGGGTGCCCTTCCAGCTGATCAGGCCCGAGCAACTGGCGGTGTTTGAGCAACATTACAAGTAGCGGACACGCTCAATGCTTCGCCGCGATCCCGGCAAGGGATCAGCGGCGATTCACAACCCCAAACCCTATTGAGCAACACAGCGCGTCATATAAAACCCGCCGAGTCACTGCCCCACCCTGGCCCAGAATTCTTCGGCAGATGGACTGAGTGGCGCTACTGGACGGGTCAGATGAATTTCCAGCGGTATATCCCAGCTTTCGTCGAGCGCTCTGACCAGGCGCCCATCCAGTATTTCTTGCTCGGTGAGGCTCCTGGGCAACCAGGCCACGCCTTTGCTTTCCAGGGCCATGGACATTAGCACCGCTGCAAGGTGGCTGCTAAAAAGTGGTTTGAGGTGAAGGTAATCTTCTTTGCCACGCAGTCTGTGCGCGACGATACGCCCCAAACCGGATTCATGGGTGTAAGCGAGGTACGGCAATGCCGCAGGCGAGGTGCCGAAGTTAGCGCAGGCACTCGCAAGAGGAACGAGAACGTCTTCACCCACCTTCTTGCCGATGAACTGATCAGGGGCCAGTAGCGGTGGAACATCGGGATGGCGGTGGCAGAGCAGAAACTGAACCTGGCCATGTATCAGCATCTGCTCACAGGCAGCCATGCTGTCTGAGTGCAGTTGCACAGCCTCAATGGGGGCACCGTTCTCTGAGCTTCGCAGCCACTTGGGAAAAAATGTAAACGACAGGGAGTGAGTTGCCGCGAATTGAAGCGACTTGGCGGCCATTCCAGCAACCTCTTGAGCCTCGTTGCGCATTCTGTACAAGCGCCTGGCAGCCTCTTGGGCACTTGGCAAAATTTGCCTGCCAGCTTCAGTAAGCGTCGCTCCTTGAGGCGTTCGAACGAACAACTGCACCCCCATCCAACTCTCTAACGAGCGCACTCTGCGGCTGAATGCCGGCTGGGTAACGTGCCGCGCTTCAGCCGCCCGAACAAAGCTGCCGTACTCCGCAAGCGCTGAAAAATCTTCAAGCCAGACGAGTTCCAAGGGCCATGCCTCCTGTGCATAGGGTGCGGCATTAATAGCATTGGGCGGGTGCCATCGCAAAGCCTAACGTGTGCCTACAAACAACAAGAGGACCCCGTCATGCGCATCGTAGACATTCGTGAAAAAACTGTTTCCATTGCCTCCCCAATCGCTAACGCCTACATCGATTTTTCGAAAATGACCTGCTCGGTTGTCGCGGTCATCACTGATGTAATTCGTGATGGGAAGCCTGTCATTGGCTACGGTTTCAACTCCAATGGTCGCTATGGCCAGGGCGCACTGATGCGTGATCGTTTCCTGGCGCGTATCACGCAAGCGGATCCAGACACGCTCGTCGACCATGAAAACAACAACCTGGATCCGTTCGCCATCTGGAAAACCTTGATGACCAACGAAAAGCCAGGCGGCCATGGCGAGCGCTCTGTCGCCGTTGGCACCATCGACATGGCGGTATGGGATGCCGTCGCCAAGATTGAAGGCAAACCGCTGTATCGCCTGCTGGCCGACCGTTACCGTAACGGCGTGGCCGATGACAAGGTCTGGGTCTATGCAGCGGGCGGCTACTACTACCCTGGCAAAGACCAGACCAAGCTCAAGGCAGAAATGCAGAGCTATCTGGATCGTGGCTACGACGTCGTCAAGATGAAGATTGGTGCGGTACCGCTGGACGAAGATATCCGTCGCATCGAAGCGGTACTTGAAGTGGTTGGCGACGGCCGTCGGTTGGCGGTCGACGCCAATGGTCGTTTCGATCTTCAGACCGGTATTGCGTACGCTGAAGCCATCAAGAAGTACAACCTCTTCTGGTACGAAGAGGTTGGCGATCCGCTGGACTACGCACTCCAGGCCGAGCTTGCCAATCACTATGAACTGCCCATGGCTACCGGTGAAAACCTGTTCTCTCACCAGGATGCCCGTAACCTGCTGCGCCACGGTGGCATGCGCCCCGATCGCGACTACCTCCAGTTCGACTGCGCTCTGTCCTACGGGCTCGTGGAGTACATGCGCACCCTGAAGGTGATGGAAGAAATGGGTTGGTCTTCCCGCCGCGTAGTGCCCCATGGCGGTCACCAGATGTCCCTGAACATCGCAGCGGGTCTGCACCTGGGCGGCAACGAATCTTACCCGGATGTGTTCCAGCCGTTCGGCGGCTTCGCTGACGGCATCCGCGTGGAAAACGGCTATGTCGGTCTGCCGGATATTCCAGGTGTTGGCTTCGAGGCCAAGTCCGCTTTGTACGCAGTGATGCGTGAGTTGGGCGAAGGCTGATCAACCTCGATCTGCGGTCTCTTTGAAAGAGGCCGCAGCCCCCCGGCGTCACCCACTGACGCCGAGCCACATGCCCATCACAACAATAAAATGAGGTGCTTCCGTGGAAATCTCCAAGTCCCGCTGGTATGGCCAGCTGTATGTGCAAGTGCTGATCGGCATCGTGATCGGCGCAGCAATCGGTTACTTCGTGCCTGATATCGGAGCCAAGCTGCAACCCTTTGCCGATGGCTTCATCAAACTGATCAAAATGCTGTTGGCGCCCATTATTTTCGGTACGGTCGTTGTGGGTATCGCAAAGATGGGCAATATCAAAGAAGTCGGCCGGATTGGCGTGAAAGCGCTGATCTACTTCGAGATTCTTTCAACCATCGCCCTGGTCGTCGGCCTCATTGTGGTCAACATCGTGAAGCCTGGCGTCGGTATGAACATCAACGCCAGCGCGCTTGATGGAGGTGCCATTAGCAAATACAGCCAAGCTGCCAGTGAGCAAGGCGGCACCATTGATTTCTTTCTCAATATCATCCCGCAAACCTTCATCGGCGCATTCTCCAATGGCGTCATGCTTCAGGTCATCCTGCTTTCGGTATTGATGGGTGTCGCCCTGGTTCAAATGGGTGAAACCAGCAAGCCACTGATCAACACCCTTGACCTGTTCCTGCAAGGCCTGTTCAAGATCGTTGCAATGGTCATGCGCTTGGCGCCGATTGGCGCGGGTGCCGGCATGGCTTTCACGATCGGCAAATACGGGATTGGCACCTTGCTGTCACTCGGCCAGTTGCTGGTCGCGCTCTACATCACGACCTTGTTTTTCATCGTGGTCGTGCTGGGTACGGTTGCTCGATGGTCGGGCATGCCGCTTCTGCAATTTCTTCGTTATTTCAAAGATGAAATCCTCATCACCCTTGGCACCTGCTCAACCGAAGCCGTGCTGCCACGAATGATGGTGAAACTTGAAAAGCTTGGCTGCAAAAAATCGGTAGTGGGCATGGTGTTGCCTACGGGGTACACCTTCAATGCGGACGGCACCTGTATCTATCTCACCATGGCCGCCATCTTCATCGCACAGGCGACCAATACGCCACTGACCTTTGTGGATCAGATGATTCTGCTAGGCGTGTTCCTGCTGACTTCAAAAGGCTCGGCTGGGGTGGCGGGTGCGGGGTTTGTGACACTGGCTGCAACGCTCACAACCATTCACTCCATTCCTCTGGTCGGCCTCGTTTTGCTCCTGGGCATTGACCGGTTCCTCAACGAAGCGCGAGCCGTGACCAACCTGATCGGTAACGGTATCGGCACCATCGCCATTGCCAAGTGGGACAACTCGTTCGATGTCGAGGCCTGCGAGCGTGAGATCGCCGCCATGAAACACCAAAAGGCGACAAGAAAGGCATTGCTGGCGCAAAAATAATCCGTAAGGCGCTCCGGTCATTCCGTTTAAACCACGGCATGACCGGTAGTGGTTTGCGTTTGGACGAAAGCTACACGTTATTCTTCAGGCTTTCAGGGCTACCTGCGCATAGACCATCCATCACCAAGTCCATCAATCTGGCGAGACGTGGGCGCCATTCGCTCTGGGAATCTATTTGCCATATTCCAGCAGTGGCTAGAAAAAAGTCGTCGTGGGTAACCCCGCTACGAATCGTTCCGGCCTTTTCATTAGCCCTCAAAAGCAACTCGGCGGCTGCCTGGACCGGCGCGTATCCCGACTTCCCAGGAAATTCGTAAGTAGAGGCTGCTTGCCGTATCGCGGTCGCAAGTCCCGCCTTGGTCATTGCATATTCAACGAGGCAGTCCATCCACTCTCGGAGGGCCTCCTTAGGGGGTTTTGTGGCGAGCAGCTGTTCGGCCAACGAGGCCACTTGCTGCATTTCGAATTGGTAGACCTCGAATACCAGCGCCTCTCTGTTGGCGAAATGGCGATAGAACGTGCCCTGTCCTACCCCGGCTTTCTTCGCAATCGCACTCAGCGGGACCGCAGGATCGAGCGTCAGCTCTGCCACAGCGACCTTCAGAATTCGTTCTCGATTTTTCTTGGCGTCAGAACGCATCGCCACTTCGTCATTCCTGGGCAAAGTTATTTCCTTCGCTGCATTGCAAAGCGGACAGTTGTCCGGTAATTTTCAACACAAGTGGACAGCTGTCCGCTTTTGTTCTCTTACTGGAGTTTACTATGAACAGCACGGGCAACACGATTCTGGTTACCGGCAGCACCTCAGGCATAGGCCTTGGTCTGGCGCTAAGGCTTTACCAGGCGGGAAACAACGTAATCATCGCGGGACGGCGCAAGGCTCTGCTCGACAAGATCGTGTCGGAACACCCAGGCATTGAATCCGTCTTGCTGGACGTCTGCGATCCGCAATCCATCCAGCGCACCAGCGAAGCGCTTGCGATCAGTCACCCCAATCTGAACGTGCTCATAAACAACGCGGGCATCATGCACTGGGAGGATCTGACTGATTCCCAATACCTGAGCACAGCCGAAGATATCGTGACAACGAACTTGCTTGGCACGATTCGCATGGTGTACGCCTTGACTCCCCAACTGATCAAGCAGCCCAGTGCCACGATCATCAATGTCAGCTCGGCTTTGGCCTTCGTCCCGCTGCCTGCGACACCGACCTACAGCGCAACCAAAGCGGCAGTTCATTCATTCACTCAAAGTCTTCGAGTGCAGCTGGAGAACTCATCAGTCGAGGTCATCGAGCTTGCGCCACCGGGAGTGCGTACCACTTTGCTTGGACAGGAAAATGACGAACACGCCATGCCCTTGGACGAGTTCCTGAATGAAATCTTCGCACTGCTCGAGATCGCTCCGACCCCACAAGAACTGGTCGTCGAGCGCGCCAAGCCACTACGGTTTGCTGAAGCGAACGGTTCACATGCTGAGGTACTCGAAATGCTTGCGGGATACAAACCACCGACAGAATGATCTCAACCGTGCGGATGACACCTGAAGTATTGCTGGATCTTCGCCACACACTTAATACGTTCGCACACCCAGGCAACGGTAATTGAATATTGTTTGTATGCGAGGAGGTTATTGACATGAAAATCGGAATTATCGGCGCGGGCAACATTGGGGCTACTCTTGCCCGTAAGCTCGCTGCATGCGGCCATGAAGTGAAACTGGCCAACTCGAAGAGCCCTCAGAGTATTCAGGACCTCGCCAACGAAATCGGTGTACGGGCGGTGACCAAGGAAGACGCTGTGTCGGATGTGGATGCGGTTATCCTCTCGATCCCCTTCGCGAAGTACCCCGATCTGCGCCAAACGTTAAGTCATGTTCCCGAGAAGGTCGTCGTCATTGACACGTCCAATTACTATCCGGGACGAGACGGGGCGATCAAGGAGGTAGACGACGGCAAGCCCGAGAGCATCTGGGTAAGCGAGCAGATTGGTCGCCCGGTCGTCAAGGCATGGAACGCCGTTCTCGCAGCGACTCTTGCCGACAAAGGCCAACCAGCCGGGTCTTCAACACGCATCGCCTTACCCGTGGCTGGGGATGACCCCTATGCCGAGGCGATCGCGCAGGATCTTGTCGAGGATACCGGGTTCACCGCGCTTGCCGCTGGCAGTCTTGAGAGTTCATGGCATCAGCAACCAGGCACGCCTGCATACTGCACCGAACTAACCCTGCCGGAGCTAAAATCGGCCTTGTGTGCGGCTGATAAAATCAGGGCGCCTCAAAACCGGGACGCACTTCTGGCCAGATTCATGGCTCCCGGTGGTCAGTTTACACATGAGCAAATTGTTGCCACGAATCGTGCAATGACAGCCTGACTATCGAGCTGCTGAATCGCGCGGCCACCGCCAGATTAGGCGGTAGCCGTCGCTCAATCTCAACGCCGGCAAAGCACAATCCGTTACGGCGGGCGCGCATCGGCGGATCAAATGATTATTGCGCGGAGCCTTCGCTGAGGGTGCTCGCGGCCTGAAACAGGATCTGCCCCACAAAATCGATCTCCTGCTCAGTGATGATCAGCGGCGGCAAGAAGCGCACCGTCGCCCCATGGCGCCCGCCAAGCTCGACGATCAAGCCGTGCTTCAGGCAAGCCTGCTGGAAGGCCTTGGCCCGGGCTGTGTCCACCGGCGGATGGCCCTGTACATCAAGGGTGCCCTGCGGGTCGACGATTTCCATCCCGAGCATCAGGCCGCGACCCCGTACATCGCCGATCCAGGCGAACTCGTTTTGCAGCGCCTGCAGTTGTTTTTGCAGATAAGCGCCGACCTTTTCAGCGTGCTGGACCAGGCCTTCATCGCGGATGAAACGCAAGGTCGCGGTACCGGCCGCCATCGCCAACTGATTGCCGCGGAATGTGCCGGCGTGGGCACCCGGCTGCCAGACGTCCAGCGACTCGTGGTAGACCATGACCGACATCGGCAACCCGCCACCGATGGCTTTGGACAGGGTGATGACATCCGGCGTGATACCCGATTGCTCGAAGCCAAACATCCGGCCACTGCGGGCAATGCCGCACTGGATCTCGTCGACGATCAGCGGGATGCCGTGGGCCTGGGTCAATCGGCGCAGTTCCTGCAGCCAGCGGTCCGGCGCGGCAATGACCCCACCCTCCCCTTGAATCGGCTCCAGGATCAGCGCCGCCGGTGCGGTCACCCCGCTTTCAGGGTCGTTGAGCAAGTGATCCAGGTAACGCACGTTCAACGTGACTGCCTGATCGCCGGCCACCCCGAACGGGCAACGATAATCGTGCGGGAACGGCAGGCGCTGCACACCTGGCATCAATGCGCCGAGGGCATTTTTCGGTGACAGGTTGCCGCTGATGGCCAGCGTACCCAGGGTCATCCCGTGATAGGCCCCTTCGAACGCCAGGACCGAATGCCGCCCAGTGGCGGTGCGGGTCAGCTTGAGCGCGGCCTCGACCGCATCGGCCCCACTCGGGCCGCAGAACTGGATGCGTGCATGGCGAGCGAACTCGCTAGGCAGGCAAGCGAAAATTTCTTGGACAAATGCGTCCTTCACAGGCGTCATGAGGTCCAGGGTGTGCATCGGCACACCGGCTGCCATGACCTGAGTGATGGCCTCGATGATCACCGGGTGGTTGTGGCCCAGCGCCAGGGTGCCGGCACCGGCCAGGCAATCGACAAACACTTGCCCCCGGCTGTCCTGCACATAAATGCCATGGGCTCTTTCAAGCACCAGCGGAATGCGTCGCGGGTAACTGCGGGCGTTGGATTCCTGCTGTTGCTGACGGTCCAGCAGTGGGGTCGAATCGAGGCAGTAAGGACTCGACAGACCGGTGTGCAACAGGCGCAGCTGTTGCGCGCCACCCGCTGTGACATTCGAAAAAGCACTCATGATTTCCTCCATGGAGGCTGGGTTTGGAAGGGAACGAACAGCCTGGAAACAAACATCCGATACGTTGCAGGACAGGCGCGAGGAGATTGCCTCCCCGCGCCTTTGGGTTTTACATGTCGTAGCGCAAAATCATCCCCACCGTGCGCGGCGCGCCGACGTCGATGATGTCGTCGTTACGGTTGTTGGTGACGTACTCCTTGTCGAAGGCGTTTTTGACGTAAGCGGACACAGCGACGTTCTTGGTGACTTTGTACTCGGCGTTGAAGTTCACCAGCACATAGGCGTCGCTCTTACGCTCGCCAGTGACTTTGCCGTTTGAATCGAATTCATACTCCGAAGGCGCGGTGCCCTGATAGACAATGTCCGTGCCGAGTATCAGACGGTCGTCGAAGCGATAGACACCCCCCACCGAAGCCTTGTACTTAGGCGAATAAAGGAACGACTCGCCGCTCCTGTCCTGACCATTGTCAGCGACGAAGTCCTTGTATTTGCTATCGGTCACGGCGGCGCCGACGTTCAAGGTCAGCTGTTCGGTGATGTCCTTCTCCACGAAGACTTCCAGACCCTTGATGTCACTGCGACCGGCGTTGTAGATATCAATGACGGAGCTACCGTTCTGCCGCACGCTGATCTGCTGGTCCTTCCAATCCGTGTAATACAAGTTGGCGCGGGTACGCAGGGTCTGGTCGAAGAACGAACCGCGGTAGGACAGCTCGTAGTTGGTGGTGTATTCCGGATCGTAGGCTTGGTGACCGCTACCGGAACGCAGGTTGACGCCACCGCCGCGATAGCCTTTTTGCACCATGAAACCGAGGTATTGGTTCGCGGCCAGCTCATAGTCGATGCCGAGTTTCGGCAGCACGGCGTCAAATGACTTTTTGACTTTGGCGGGCTCGGAGAAATC
This sequence comes from Pseudomonas sp. FG-3G, assembly GCF_901007645.1. Taxonomy (NCBI): domain Bacteria; kingdom Pseudomonadati; phylum Pseudomonadota; class Gammaproteobacteria; order Pseudomonadales; family Pseudomonadaceae; genus Pseudomonas; species Pseudomonas sp. FG-3G. The sequence continues at coordinate 101,194 of NZ_CAAKGZ010000019.1, read as the reverse complement.
GTCCTGCTCGACGTCGGTGTCGTTAGTCTCGTGGTCGTAACGCAGGCCGGTGATCAAGGTCCAGCGCGGTGCGAATGTCCAGTTGACTTCACCGAACACGGCCTTGTTCTCGATCGTGGTATCGCCCTTGACCGTACCGAACAGCACATCATCGAAAAACAGCCGGTCGTGGAAGTCGTTGCTGTTGTGGCCGTAGTACGCACCCACAAAGCTCTTCACCGTGTCCGAGGTGTAATTCAAGCGCAGTTCCTGACTGAACAGGTTACCGTCTTGCTTGCGCAGAACGACCTCGTTGTCCACGGCATTCTGGTCGAAGTCCAGACGGTTGCTGTAGTCGGTACTGGTATTGGCGGTCATGCTCGTCAGCGACCAGTCGTCGTTCAGACGATAATCCACCTTGGCGCTGAGGGTGTCCTGCTTGAGGTTGTCGAAGGCCTTGGTGTTGGACGCGATATCGTAGTAGCTCGGCTTGCCGTTGACGCGCATGGTCGAACGGTCGCCCTGGCGGTGCTCGCTGTGGGCGTAGGTCAGCAGGACATCGGTGTCGTCGTTGGGCAGGATCAGCAATTTGCCGCGGGTGTTGCTGGTGCGACGCGGGTTGGCGTCGTCATTGAGCGTGGTGTTGCGGATGTAGCCGTCACCTTCGCCATAGTCCACGGCGATACGCCCGGCGATCTTGTCGTCGACGATAGAGCCACCACCGGCCACCGCCGCCCCGCGCTCACCGTAATTGCCCACATTGGTTTGTGCCGAGAAGCTCGGTTCGAAAGTTGGGTTCTTGGTCCGGATAACCACCGCACCGGCCAGGGAGTTACGGCCCTGGGTGGTGGATTGCGGGCCAAGGAATACTTCGACCTGCTCGGCATCCCAGAGCGGGACCGGGCTGAGGGTCAGCGCACGGTTCGGCTGTACGGCACCGTCGACATAAACGGATACGGCACCATTGAGGGTCGCTGGGCCCTGATCGTCAAAACCGGACACCGGCACACCACGGATACCCCAGTTTTCATTGCCGGCCTGGCTATAGACACCGGGCGTACGGGCGAATACATCCACCAGGTCCTTGTCGCCGTGCTCTCGCAGATTCTTGTCGGTGAGGACCACGACGCTGGACTGGGTCTGTTCAAGCGTGCGGTCGATTTTTTCACCTGTCACGGTGATCGGAGCAATCTCCATCGTGCCGGCTTCTTCGGCCGCCCATGCAGCGTTGCTCAGGCCTATGGCCGACCCTACAGCCAACGCAATTGTGTTCTTTTTGAAATTCACGCCCCGCTCCCCTGCGACAGATATTTTTAGGTTTTTTGAGCTGGCCGAAGGCTGTATGGCGCCAGCGGAGCGGAGTCTAATCCAAAAAAAAAATTAAATAAATAGTATTGATAATCTATCTCATTTGTACCTAGTATGACGTCTTGTATTGATCTGAATACATTACAGACGAGTCCTACACAACCGACCGCTGCCCTGCTTTCAAGGTCTTGTGACTGGTCGAAGAAGATATAAGAGGATGCACAAGGATGACCTCAATCGAACACCTGAACGGGCGTTCCGAGCTTTTTTCAATGGCGCCCACGGATGCAAGCGCCCAGTCGCTACCCCTGCTGGTACAGGGGGCATCGGGACAGTCGATCCACGATCTGGACGCCTCGATTCGTGACCGCCTGGCTCATGCCCTGACCACGGTTGGCGGCGTGTTGTTTCGCGGTTTCACGGTCGCCACGCCCATCGATTTCAAGCGCTTCGCTGCCAGCTTCGGGGCACAGTTGGCCAGTTACGAATTCGGCTCCACGCCGCGCAGCAAAGTCTTCGCCGGGGTCTATAGCTCCACGGAATACCCGGCCCATCAATTCATCCCTTTGCACAACGAGCAGGCCTACACCCGCCCTTGGCCTTCGCGCATCTGGTTTCACTGCATCAAGGCCAGTGAAACCGGCGGCGAGACCCCGATTGCCGACAGCCGCCTGATCTACCAGCGCATGCCCGCCGAGATCCGCGAGCTGTTCGCCAGCCGCGAGTTGCTCTACGTCCGCAACTACAGCGGCGCCCTGGACCTGCCTTGGGAAAAAGTCTTCAACACCCAGGACCGTGCCCAGGTCGAACGCTACTGTCGGGACAACGACATCGAGTGGGAATGGAAAGCCGATGGCGACCTGCGCACCCGCCAGCGTTGCGCCGCCGTGCAGCAGCATCCCGATACCGGTGAATGGGTCTGGTTCAACCAGGCGCACCTGTTCCATGTCTCGGCCATCGAACCGAGCGTACGCGCCAGCCTGCTGGCAGCGGTGGGTGAAGAGAACCTGCCGCGCCATGTCTATTTCGGCGACGGCTCGGCCATTGCCGACGACATGCTCGACACCGTGCGCGAGGTTTACCGCGAGACTGCCATCAGCTTCCCCTGGCAACCGGGCGATATCCTGATGCTCGACAACCGACTGGTGGCACACGGTCGCAATCCTTTCACCGGTGACCGCAAAGTCATCGTGGCCATGGCGTGAATTGCACATGTTTTCATTCAAACATTGGATCGAGGTGCTGGAAGCCAACGCCCAGCACTTCCCTCAGCGTGCTGCCCTGCATTTCTTGCCGGACGGTGTAAACATCGGCGAAACCCTGACCTTTGCCCAACTGCACGAGCAGTCCCAGTCCCTGGCGGCCGCGCTGCAAGCGCGTTATGCGCCGGGTGATCGCGTGCTGTTGATGCTGCCCAGCAGCCTCGACTACGCCCGCGCCTTCTGTGCCTGCCTGTATGCGGGCCTGATTGCCGTGCCGTTGTTTCCGCCACCGTCGCGCAAACCGCGCCACCTCGACCGCGTCCGCAACGTGGTAGTGGATGCCGAGCCGGCGCTGATTCTGGCACCGGCGGATCATTGCGAAAGCCTGCAGGAACTGGTGGAGGGCCGCGTCGAGGTGCTGACCGTCCAGCACCTGGGCACACCACCGGCCAGCCAGTGGCAACGCCCGGCTATCGACGGTTCGACCGTAGCCTTCCTGCAATACACCTCAGGCTCGACCGGCTCGCCAAAAGGCGTCGAGGTGCGTCAGCGCAACCTGATTGCCAACGTCGAACTGATGCGCCAGGCGTACGATTTCGACGAGCACGGCGCCATGGTCAACTGGCTACCGCTGTATCACGACATGGGCCTGATCGGCGGCATGCTGGCTCCGCTCTACAGCGGCATGCCGTGCTACCTGATGGCTTCCCAGACCTTCGTCAATGCGCCGTCGACCTGGCTGCAGGCATTGAGTCGCTACCGGGCCACCGCCAGCTTCGCCCCCAACTTCGCCTATGCCCTGTGCAACCGCGTGGTCAGCGACAACCTGATCGCACAGCTGGACCTGAGCAACTGGAAACACGCCATCAACGGCGCAGAGCCGATCCATCCCGGCACCCTGGAAGCCTTCGCCCAGCGTTTTGCCGCCTGCGGCCTGAACCCGTTGGCCATCAGCCCCGGTTATGGCCAGGCCGAAGCAACGCTGTGCGTCAGCGCCACGCCGGCCGATGCGCTGCCGGTGGTGCTGCGCCTGGACAAAGCCGTGCTGGAGAGCGGTCGCGTGGCCCTGGCCGCTGCCGATGCCGCCGCGGTGGAGTTCGTCGCCTGCGGTTATCCGCAAGCCTTGCACAGCATCGCCATCGTCGACCCGCACACCTTCGAGCGCTGCGCCGCCGATCGCATCGGCGAAGTCTGGCTCAAGGGCCCGAGCAACGCCGAATCCTACTGGAAGAATCCCGAAGCCACTCGTGAGGCCTTTGAGGCACGGATTGTCGGCTCATCGGAGCATTACCTGCGCTCCGGCGACCTGGGCTTCATGCACGAAGGCCAGGTGGTGATCTGCGGGCGGCTCAAGGACCTGTTGATTCTCAATGGGCGCAACCTTTACCCCCACGACATCGAATTCGCCATTACCGACGCCGAGCCGGGCATCCGTACCGGACGCATCGCCGCCTTCGCGCAAATGGACCCGGCACTGGGCCGCGAGAAACTGGTGATTGTCGCCGAGCCGCAGCGCAAGTTCGTCGACCCGGCGCATCATCCGGCGCTGTTCGCGTCGATGCAAAACGCTGTGCGCGAAGCCGCCGACTGCGGCATCGACCAGATTGTGCTGGTGCAAGCCGGCACCATCCCGATGACCACCAGCGGCAAGATCGCCCGCCAAGGTGCGCGCAAACAACTGGCCGCCGGCACGTTGAGCATCATCGCCCAGAGCGGTGGAACGCTGGCCTCGAACGACGAGCCCCTTGACCTTGCCCAGCTCAAAAGCCTGGCGACCGAAACGTCGCAACAGGCCCAAGCCGCTTGCCGCCAATGGCTGGAACAGACGCTGCACGCGGTCAACCCGTATTTTTCCGCCGACTTCGACCTCAGCCTGATCGGCCAGGGCCTGGATTCCATCGGCGTGGCCGACTTTGCCGCGCGCCTGCACAGGGACCTGGGCTGGAACCTCGATACCCAAAGCCTGTTCGGGGAAACCACCCTGGGGCAATGGGCGCTGGCCCTGCACGCTTTCCTCAATGATCCAACGCCAACGGCCGATGCTCCCACCGAGCAGACCAATCCCAGTCAGGGGCATCAATCGTTCGCCCAACGTCGCTTGTGGTTCCTGCGCCAACTGAACCCGGACGACACCCGCCACAACCTGGTACTGCACCTGCGCCTGCAAGGTCCGTTGGACATCGAGACGTTGGCCCTGCGCCTGAACACGCTGATCGAGCGTCACGGCGTGTTGCGCACGGTGTACCGCGACAGTGTCGATGGCCCGCAACAACAGGTGTTGCCGGCCACGGCTGTGGCGCTGGTCCATCATGATGTGCGTGAGCAGAACCAAGCGCAGCAACAGCAGACATTGGACGAAAGCCTGGCCCAAGAACACGCCACCCCTGTCGATCTGCAAGCCGGCCCAGTGCTGCGAGCGCAGTTGCTCAGCCGCCATGACCAACAGCATGACCTACTGTTGACGCTGCACCACATCGCCTTCGACGGACGCTCGGCGCAACTATTGTTGGCAGAGCTGGCGGGTTCGGCGGACGCCGCGCTGCCGGGGCAATACCTGGCTTTCGCCCAATGGGAAGCCCTGCACTGGAGCGAACAGCGAATCGCCATCGAGCAAGGCTTCTGGCGCGAACACCTGGCCGGCATGCCGCAAACGTTGGAACTGGGTGGCAGCGGCCAGGCCCCGGGCGAATACAGCCTGGACTTCAACGTGCCGCAGACCGACTGCGAGCGACTGGCAGCGCTGGGCCGCGAACAAGGCATGACGTTGTTCATGTTGTTGCTGGCCAGCTACCAACTGGTCCTCAAGCAACTGGGCGGCCAGCCGCAGTTCCTGTTGGGCACCGACGTCAGCGGCCGACCACTGGCAGAGCACAACGACGTCATCGGTTTCTTCGTCAACCAGTTGACCCTGCGTTGTGACTTGCGCGGCGAAGCGACCCTGGCCGGTTTCCTTGAGCAGGTTCGCGATGAGTCGCGCCTGGCCTATGCCCATCAAGGCCTGCCTTTTGATCTGGTGGTCTCGGCACTCGCGCCGCAGCGCCGCCCCGGTCACTCGCCGCTGTTCCAGGTCAAGCTCAACTATCAACCGTCACGGGTGACCCCGACCGCCATCGCTGGCGCGCGGTTGTCCGCGCTGGACGTGGCCCAGGCACCGGGGGACTTCCACCTGGTGCTCGACCTGGTGCACGGCGACGAAGGCCTCGCCGCGGCCCTCAAGTATCGCGGCGAATACTTCGACCGGGACCGTGCCTTGCGCCTGCAACACCTGTGGACGCGCCTGCTGGAGCAGATGCACAGCCTGCTGGACGAGCCGTTGCCGGCACTGGCCGAGCGCATCGACAGCTGGGATCAGGCCTTTACCCGGGAGCGACAGCAGTCCCAGGCGCTGACCGGTCGCAGCCAGATGATGCAAGCCAAACGTCGCTCCTTGTCCTTTTAACCGAGTCGGATGCCGTTATGTCTATCGTGCCCCCATCGCCACGTGCCCTTGGCGCCGTGCGTCGCAAAGCCATGAACGTCTCGGAACAACAGTTGGTCACCGAGCGCCTGCTCAGTCCGGACCACGCGCTGCCCCTGGTGATCGAACCGGCGGTCAGCGGCGTTGACCTGATCGCCTGGGCCGCCCGGGAACGCGAGTCGCTGGAAAAGAAACTGCTGCAGTACGGCGCCCTGCTGTTTCGCGGCTTCAACGTCGCGTCTGTCGAGCAGTTCGACCAGGTGATCGCCGCCCTCTCCCCCGGAGCGCTGGAATACATGTTCCGCGCGTCCCCCCGGACACGGGTCGGCGGCAACATCTACACCTCGACCGACTACCCGGCCGACCAGATGATTTTCCCCCACAACGAGCACTCCTACTCGCCGCGCTTCCCGCTGCGGTTGTTCTTCTACTGCCAACTGCCGTCCGAGACCGGCGGTGAAACACCGATCGGCTCGACCCGCGCCGTAAAGGCCAGGATCAGCCCGCAGATCGAAGCGCGGTTCCGGGAAAAAGGCGTGCTGTACGTTCGCAACTACGGCGACGGTTTCGGCCTGCCGTGGCAGAGCGTGTTCCAGTCCGAAGACCGCCGCGAAGTGGAAGCCTACTGCGCCAGCGTCGGCATCGAAGTGGAATGGAAAGACAACAATCGCCTGCGCACCCGCCAACGCGGGCCGGCCGTGGTGCGCCACCCGCGCACCGGCGAAGAGGTCTGGTTCAACCACGCCACGTTCTTCCACATCAGCACCCTGCCCGAGCGAATCCGCGATTCGCTGCAAAGCAACTTCAACGACCTCGACCTGCCCACCAACACCTTTTACGGCGATGGCGAACCGATCGAGCCGCAGGTCCTGGAATCGCTACGCGCGGCCTACCTCGACTCGCTGGTGCGCTTCAGTTGGCAGCAGGGGGACGTGTTGTTCATCGACAACATGCTCGCCGTGCACGGTCGCGAACCCTTTACCGGCAAGCGCGCCATCATGACCGGCATGGCTGAAGCCCTGCTGTCGAGCGACGTTGCCGTCTGACATTCAACGGGTCCACCCGCCGTTCGCAGGCGGCTTGCCTGACACGAGTCCAGCAAGCCCCGACGTCTGTGCGGTGATCCAGGCTCAAGCCCTTTTCCAGTCGAGATGAACATGAGCGGACTTCAAGGTTTTCGTATTTCCCCGCAACAGGCATCGGTTTACCCACACACCAACGGCGCAGCGCAGCACCCGTTCAGCTGTCATTTGCAATGGTCGCTGTCACAACCGCTGGACGTCGATGCACTGAACAACCGCCTGCAGGCACTGGTGGCCGGCAGCGAGATCCTGCGCACACGCCTGATGCCCGTGCCAGGCCTGCGCCACCCGGTGCAGGTGATTGACGAAGCCGGCTCACTGGCGGTGAACCTCCAGGACCTGCGCCAGCACAGCCGCGCCGATCAGGACGCCGCGCTCGCTCAGCTCGCCACCCAGCCCCGTGACTGGACAACCCCGCTGTGGGTGACCCTGGTGCGCCTGTCCGATGAGCAAGGCGTGCTGGACCTCGCGGCGGCCAGCAGCCACTTCGACCTCGCCAGCCTGAAATGGCTGGCCGCTGCATTGCTGCAAGACACTGCCACGGACCTGTCCGAAACACTGCAGTACGCCGATTACGCCGAATGGCGCTGGAGCCTGGTGGAAGACGCACCGGATCATCCGGGCGTGAGCTTCTGGAAACCTGCGGTCGACACCGAACAGGCCACCTTGCAGCTGCCGCTGGAATCGCCCCTCGATGGTGGATTTGCGCCGACCCGACTGGAGCTGACGCTGCCGGCCGACCTCGCCCGTCACCCGGCCCTGACCCCGGAACTGCTGCTGGCGGCATGGGCAGCGGTCCTGGGACGACTGGCCGGCCAGCAACAGGTGCCACTCACTCTGATCCATGAAAGTCGCGGCGCGGAACTGGAGAACACCCTGGGCCTGTTCGAACAGTGCCTGCCCGTGAGCATCGAACTGGATGCCCAGGCGACTCTGCTGGAGCAAAGCACGCAAGTGGCCGCCACCCTGGAACGGCTGATTGGCTGGCAAGACTATTACACCGGCGACCACCACGCCGGATACGCTTTTGCCTGGCGCTCCGGCGATGCCCGGGAGCGCCACGCCAGTGCGGTCATGAACCCGTTGAAGGCTTGCCTGAACGTCCGCCAGTTGCCCGACAGCCTGCACGCGCAGGTGGTCTACGACCGCCATGTCCTCAGCGCCGACGCTGTGGGCTGCCTCGCCGAACAATGGCTGCAACTGCTGCACGGCGCCCTGGCCGAACCGCAACGGGGCTGGGCCCAATTGCCCCTGGGTGGCGCGCTGCAAGCGCAGTTGATCGGTGCCGGCGCGAGCGCACCCTCCATCGAACCGGTGACGCTGGTGGAATTGATTGCCCGTCAGGTTCGCCAACAACCGAACGCCATCGCCCTCAGCGACAAGGACGGCGACCTGAGCTACAGCCGCCTCGACGCCTGCGCCACGCAACTGGCCCATCAACTGGTCGCCGCCGGCATCGGTCCAGGGGTGCCCGTCGGCATCCTGTTCGCCCGCAGTAACGCGGCCATTGTCGCCATGCTCGCCGTCTTGAAAGCCGGTGGCGCCTACGTGCCCGTCGATCCGACCTACCCGGCCGACCGCCGCGCCTACATGCTCGCCGACAGCGCCATCGCCCACATCGTGGTCAGCGCCGAACTGGCCGACAGCGTGCCGGCCAACCTGCAACGCTTCGTGCTGGATGAGCTGACAACACAGGACCTCGGCGACTGTCCGGCGCTGCCCTTGCCGGACGCCGACGACCTCGCTTACCTGATCTACACCTCCGGCTCTACCGGTGCGCCGAAAGCCGTGGAAATCAGCCACGGCGCCTTGAGTTTCTCGACCCAAGTGCGCATGGCGGCCTATGAGACTCCGGTGCGCGCCTACCTGTTGTTGTCGTCGTTTGCCTTCGACAGTTCGGTCGCCGGGATTTTCTGGACCCTGGCCCAAGGCGGACGCCTGGTATTGCCCGCCCCGGGCGAAGAGCTGGAGATGGCCCGCCTGGCGCAGTTGATTGCCCAGCACCAGGTCAGCCACGGCCTGTCGTTGCCGTCGCTGTACCAAGCCCTGCTCGATCAATTGCAGCGCAGCGGGGGAACCGACAGCCTCGCCTGCTGGATCGTCGCGGGTGAGGCTTGCCCGCCATCGCTGATCGCGCAACACAGCAAGACCCTGCCACACGCACATCTGGTGAACGAATACGGCCCCACTGAGGCCACCGTATGGGCCACCTATGAGGTGCTGGACCCACGCCGGAACGTCAGCATCGGCCGTCCGATCGCCGGCATGGACCTGCGCCTGTTGAATGAATTCGACACGGCTTGCGGCATTGGCGAACCGGGTGAAATCGTCCTCGCCGGCCCCACCCTGGCCCGCGGCTATCGCCACAAACCCGAAGAAACCGCCAAGGCCTTCGTCACCCTGGCCGACGGCACTCGCGCCTACCGCACCGGCGACCTGGCGTGCTGGCTAGCCGACGGGCGCCTGGCATTCCTTGGGCGCAAGGACCATCAGGTCAAGGTGCGCGGCTACCGCATCGAGCTGGGCGAAATCGAACGCCAATTGTGCAGCCACAGCGATGTGCGCGAAGCCGCGGTGATCGTCCAGGAACACGCCGCCGGCAAGCGCTTGCTCGCCTATGTCCTGGCCGCCCACGGCTACGCACCGGACTCGGAGGCGATCAAGCGTTTCCTCGGCGAGCGTCTGCCGTCGTACATGGTGCCGGCCCTGGTGCTGACCCTGACGAGCTTTCCGCGCACGCCCAACGGCAAGCTCGACACCCGCCAGTTGCCCGACCCGGAGCAGCTCGACGAAAGCGCCCACGTGGCGCCGCGCAACGCCATGGAAACCACCCTGCAAGCCATCGTCGCCAAGGTCTTGAAACTCTCGACGGTGAGCGTCACCGACAATTTCTTCGCCATCGGCGGCGACTCGATCCTGAGCCTGCAAGTGGTGGCCCAGGCCCATGAGCAAGGCATCGCGCTGTCGGCCAAGCAAGTCTTCGAACGCCAGACCGTCGCAGCCATGGCCGAGGTCGCGCAACCGCTGGATCCGAGCGCCGCCGAGCCGCAAGCCGACAGCACCGAATTCAGCGCCTCGGGCCTGTCCGATGACGAAATGCAAGCGCTGATGGCCGAACTGGACGAGGCCGACCTGTGAGCGGTTCTTCTCGTCAGCACGCCATCACCGTCGCCCCTATTTACGCAGGATCCTTTTAATGACCAGCGAAAAAACCACCGGCAACCCGATCGAAGACATTTACCCGCTGTCGCCGCTGCAACAAGGGATGCTGTTCCACTCCCTGCTGCACGAAGACTCCGGTGTGTACCTGATGCAGGATCGCTACCGCATCGGCGGGGCCATTGATGAAGGCGCGTTCCTCGAATCCTGGCGCCAGGTGGTGGCGCTGCACCCTTCCCTGCGCGCCAGTTTCCAGTGGAAAAGCCAGAAGCAACCGGTGCAGGTGATCCATCGTCAGGTCAAGGTACCGCTGGACACCCTCGATTTGCGCGGGCTCGCCCCCCATGAGCAGGAAGCGCGGATCCGCACCCTGCTGGAAGACGAGCAGAAAGTCGGCTTCAACCTGTCCAAGCCACCGCTGATTCGCTTTCGACTGGTGCGCCTGGCTGACGAGTCCTACGAATTCATTCGCAGCTTCCACCACATCCTGATGGACGCCTGGTGCATTTCCCTGGTGACCGTGGACTTCCTCAAAGTCTACGAAGCACTGTGCAACGACCGCACGCCAGAGCTGAAAAGCCCTCGGCCGTTTCGCGATTACATCCAGTGGCTGCAACGCCAGGATGCGGGCAAGGCCGAGCAATTCTGGCGCGGCCAGTTGCAAGGGCTAAACGCGCCCACACCACTGACCGTGGACAACGGCGTGACCCGCGACCGCTACACCGATGCGGTGCTGGTGGACGACCAACTGATTCACCTGAACGAGCAGGAAACCCAGGCGCTGGCGGCGTTCTGCCGCAATCGGCGGATCACCCCGAACACGTTTTTCCAGGGCGTCTGGTCACTGCTGCTGTCGCGCTACAGCGGGCAACAGGACGTGGTCTTCGGCGTCACCGTGGCCGGGCGTCCGGCCGACCTGACCGGCGTCGCACAAATGATCGGCCTGTTCATCAACACCTTGCCACTGCGGGTGTCGGTGGACCCGAATGCCACGCTCGGCAATTGGCTGGGCGACCTGCAAAAGCTCAACGTCGACATGCGCGACTTCGAGCACACGCCGTTGACCGACATCCAGGGCTGGAGCGATTTCCCCCGGGGCGAGACCCTGTTCGACAGCATCCTGGTATTCGAAAACGCGCCCATCGACGAACAGATCCTCGAAGGCGGCTTCCAGTTCAGCCTCGAAGGTATGGACCACAGCGTGCACACCCACTACGGCTTGACCGTGGTGATCCTGCCGGGGGAACAGCTGGGCATCCGCGTGTCGTATGACCGCGAACGTTTCGAGGCCGCCACCGTGCAGCGCCTGCTGGGCCACATCGCCAGCCTGGTGCGCAGCATGCTCGCCGCCCCCGACGCGCCGTTGGCCAGCTTCGAACTGCTGGCCGCCGAGGAGCGCCAACAGTTGCTGGGCGAGTGGGCACTCAACCCCCATGAATTCCCGCTGGATCAAAGCTACGCCGAGCTGTTTGCCGCCCAGGTCGCCCAGCGCGGTGATCAGGTCGCTGCGATCTGCGCCGGTGAGTCGCTGACCTACGCCGAGCTGGACCTGCGTTCCACGCGCCTGGCCCATGCCCTGCGCGAGGCCGGTGCCGGGGCAGATCAACTGGTCGCGCTGGTGGCCCCTCGTGGCCCGGCGCTGTTGACCATGATGCTGGCCGTGTTCAAGGCGGGCGCAGCGATGCTGCCCCTTGAGGTCAATCACCCGCCCGAGCGCCTGCGGGAAATCCTCGGGCTGTCCCACGCGGCTCTGCTGGTGGCGAGCGAAGCCTGCAGCGGCCTGCTCGATCAACTGCTCAGCGGCCTCGACCGGGCGCCCGAGGCGCTGTTCGCCGAGGCCTGCTGGACGTCCGGCAACGACGCGCCTCTGCCGGTGCTCGCCGGTCCGGACAGCCTGGCCTACGTGCTGTTCACCTCCGGTTCGACCGGCACTCCGAAGGGTGTGATGATCGAACAGCGCGGCATGCTCAACAACATCTTCGGCAAAGTACCGGCCCTGGGTCTCAGCGCCGCCGACCGGATTCCCCAGACCGCCTCGGTGGCGTTCGACATTTCGGTGTGGCAGTTCCTCGCCGCGCCGGTGCTCGGTGCCACCGTGCACATTCTTCCGGATGAGGTCGCCCACGACCCGCAACGCCTGTTGCAAGTGCTCGCCAGCGAGCGCCTGAACGTGCTGGAAATCGTCCCGAGCCTGATGCGCACCTTGCTCGCACTGTGCCCATGCGATTTGCAACTGCCGGACCTGCGCTGGGTACTGCCCACCGGTGAAGCCCTGCCGCCGACCGTGGCCCGCGGCTGGTTCGCCCGGTTCCCCGACATTGCCTTGATGAACGCCTACGGGCCGGCCGAATGCGCCGACGACGTGGCCTTCCAACCGATTTTCGAAGCACCGGGGGCCGAAGTCAGCCACATGCCCATCGGCCAGCCGACCGCCAACAACCGCCTGTATGTGCTGGACGAAGCCCTGCGTCCGGTGCCGGTTGGCGTGGCCGGGGAAATTTGTGTCGGGGGCGTCGGCGTCGGCCGCGGCTATCTGCACGACCCGCAACGCACCGCTGACGCCTTTATCGACCATCCTCAACTCGAAGGTCGCCTGTACCGCACCGGTGACCTGGGGCGCTGGCGTGCAGACGGGGTGATCGAATACCTCGGCCGCCGCGACCAGCAGGTCAAACTGCGCGGGCACCGGATCGAGCTGACGGAAATCGAACACCGTCTCGCGCAGCACCCGAACGTGCGGGAAGCCGTGGTCCTGCTGCGGGAAAACACCGTCGGCGAAGCCTGGCTGGTGGCGTACTGGGCGGCCCATGACCAGGCCCTGGGCAGCGACGACCTGAGCGAGCACCTGCGCGCGCAACTGCCGCCGTACATGGTGCCGGCGGCCTTCGTCTGCCTGGACAAGCTGCCTCTGAACAACAACGGCAAGGTCGATCGCAAGGCCCTCGCCGCCCGTGAGCTGGACTGGCAGGCCGACACCCAGCACAGCATCGCCCCGCGCAACGCGCTGGAAACCAGCGTGGCGTCTGTCTGGGCCGAGGTCCTGGGGCGCGACACAGTGGGCGTGGAAGACAACTTCTTCACCCTCGGCGGGCATTCGCTGCTAGCGACCCAGATCGTTGCCCGCCTGCGCACCCAATTCAAGCTCGACCTGCCGTTGCGGGTGTTGTTCGAACAGCCGACCGTGGCCTTGCTGGCCGAAGCCATCGGCGCCCGCCAGGCCGAGGCCGCACCGCAGAGCAGCGCGCTCAACATGCACCAGGCCCGGCCACGCCCGACGCTGCTGCCGCTGTCGTTCTCGCAACAGCGCCTGTGGTTCATCGAACAACTGACGCCGGGCACCACCCTGTTCAACATCCCGTTCGCCCTGCACCTCAAGGGTGAACTCAACGTCCAGGCGCTGCACGCCAGCCTGAACGATCTGCTGGTGCGCCACGAAATCCTGCGTACCGGCATCCACAATAACAACGGCGTGCCCTGCCAGCGCATCAGCCCAGCGCTGGACATCTCGCTGCCCTTCGAAGACTTGTCGAGCCTGACCGCTACCGCGCGCGCCGGCGCGCAGTTCAATGCCTTGCAAGACACCTTCGAGCAACCGTTCGACCTGACCTGCCCTCCGTTGCTGCGGGCGCGCTTGCTGCGCCTGGCGCCGGACGAGCATGTGCTGGGCATCGCCCTGCATCACCTGGTCTCGGACGCCTGGTCAGCCACCATCGCCCTGCGCGAGCTGGCCCTGGGTTATGAAGCCCGTTGCAACGGCACTCCCGCCGACCTGCCGGCCCTGCCATTGCAATACGCTGACTTCGCCCTCTGGCAGCGCGAACACCTGCAAGGCGCGGAACTCAAGCGCCAACTCGATTACTGGACCACCACCCTGGACCGTCGCGACAGCGACGCCAGCCCGCTGCTGGCCTTGCCCACCGATCATCCTCGGCCGTCGGTGCAAAGCTACCGCGCCGGGATCGTGCAGCGTGAACTCAGCGCCGACCTCAGTGGTCGAGTGCAAGCCTTTGCCAGTCGCCTCGGCACCACGCCGTTCACCGTCCTGTTCGCCGGTTTTGCCGTGCTGATGCACCGTTTGAGCGGCGACGCCACGGTACTGGTCGGCACCCCGGTCACCCACCGGGAACAACCGGGCACCGAAGGTCTGCTGGGTATCTTGCTGAACAACCTGGCGATCCGCGCCGACTTCGAGCCGCAAGCCGACTTCACCGCCCTGGTCAAACAAGTGGCCGAACGTCTGCGCAGTGGCTTGCTGCATCAGGACCTGCCGTTCGAACAATTGGTCGACAGCCTGCAACTGCCGCGCAGCCTCAGCCATGCGCCGCTGTACCAGGTGATGGTCGCCCAGCAACTGGCCATGGAGTCGCGGTTGCGCTTCCCCGGGCTGGAATTCGAAGCCCTGGACACGCCGCTGCGGCACTCCGAATGCGACTTGGACTTGCACGTGCTGTGCCCGGCCAATGCGCCGATCCAGCTGGAGCTGATGTTCGCCCTCGACCTGTTCGTCGCCGACAGCGCCCGCCAGACTCTCGCGCGCCTGGAGCATCTGCTCGAACACATGCTCGCCGAGCCACAGCGCCCGGTCGCCGCCTTGCCGCTGCTAATGGACGCGGAGTGGCAACGCACCGTGGTCGAGTGGAACCGCACCGAGATGGCGGTGCCGACGCACCTGACCTTCGCCCAGTTGTTTGAACAACAGGCCGAGCGCACCCCGGAACGCGACGCCCTGTGTTTCGAAGGCCGCAGCCTGAGCTACGGCGAACTGAACCGGCGCGCCAACCAGGTAGCGCATTACCTGCGCAGCTGTGGTGTCGGTGCCAACCGCCCGGTGGCGCTGTGTGTCGAGCGTTCGCTGGAACTGCTGGTCGGCCTGCTGGGCATTCTCAAGTCCGGCGGCGCTTATGTACCGCTGGACCCGACCTACCCGGTGGATCGCCTGGCGTACATGCTTGAAGACGCGCAGCCGGCACTGTTCCTCGGCCAGCAGGGTTTGCTGGAACAGCTGGGCGCCGAACTGCCACGCTTGCGCCTGGACTGCGACGCAGCGCTGTTCGCCAACCAGCCGGACAGCAACCCTGCCCCGCTCGCCGGCCCGCAAGACCTGGCCTACATCATGTACACCTCCGGCTCGACCGGTAAGCCCAAGGGCACCCTGGTGACCAATGGCTCGGTGGTCAACCTGGCCTGGGCGCGCATCCATGGCTTGTATCGCCGCTACACCGACCAGCCGATGCGCACCAGCTTCAACTACTCGTTCGCCTTCGACAGCTCGGTGGCCGAGCTGATCCTGCTGCTCGACGGCCACAGCCTGTACCTGACCCCGGAAGACGTGCGCTACGACCCCGAGGCCTTGGCTGGGTTCTTCCGCAACACCCGTCTGGAAGCCTTCGAGTGCACCCCGGCACAGCTCAAGGCCTTGCTTGAAAGTGACGGCGTTCGTCGTGGCGAGGTGTACCTGCCGCGCTTCGTGCTGTTCGGTGGCGATGCGGTGGATGCGCAGCTATGGCAGCGCTTGCCGTCGATTGCCGGCAGCCGCTTCTTCAACACCTACGGCCCGACCGAATGCACGGTCGATGCAACCGGTTGCGCGGTGGATGACTTCCCGCTGCGGCCGATCATTGGCCGGCCGATCGCCAACGTGCGCACTTACGTGCTCGATGCATTCCTCAACCCGATGCCGGTGGGCGTCCCGGGGGAACTGCACATTGGCGGTGCGGGCGTGACCCTGGGCTATCTCAACCGTGCCGAGCAGACGGCGAAGGTGTTCATCGAAGACCCGTTCTCGTCGCAGCCCGGCGCGCGGATGTACAAGTCCGGCGATCTGGTGCGCTGGCTGCCCGACGGCCAGCTCGAATACCTGGGACGCATGGACCATCAAGTGAAGATTCGTGGCTTCCGCGTCGAACTGGGGGAAATTGAAACCCTGATCGGCGCCCAACCGGGCGTGCGCCAGGCCGTGGTATTGGCCCGTGAAGACGTGCCCGGCGACAAGCGCCTGGTGGCCTATGTGACCTGCGATCAGCAGGCCGATATTCACGCTTGGCGCAAAGCCATTGGCGCCGCCCTGCCCGACTACATGGTGCCCTCGGCATTCGTGCTGCTCGATGAGTTGCCGCTGACCGACAACGGCAAACTCAACCGCAAGGCTTTGCCGGCCCCGGACATCCAAGCCGCGCCAGACGCTCTGCAGCCACCGCGCAGCGCCGCCGAACAGCAACTGGCCGCCCTGTGGGCCGAGTTGCTGAACGTGCCGTCGTCGCAGATCGGCCGTGACAGCCACTTCTTCTACCTCGGCGGCCACTCGCTGCTGGCGGCGGCGCTGTTTGCCCGCCTGCGTCAACAGTTCGCCAGCGTGCCACCGTTGCGCTCGGTGTTCGAACACCCGACCCTGGAAGCCTTGGCCGCGCTGCTGGGCGATCCCCTGCAAGCCCCGGCGGCGACCTTCGCTGCACCGGCACGTCCGGCGCGCCTGCCGCTGTCGTTCGAACAGCAACGCTTGTGGTTCCTCGAACAATTGAGCGCCGGCGGTGGTGAATACAACGTGGTCAGCGCCGTGCAACTGGACGGCGAACTCAATGTCCAGGCCCTGCAAACGGCCCTGGACGGCGTGGTCCAGCGCCACGAGATTCTGCGCAGCCGCATCGTGCGCGATAGCGACGGTGAGTTGGCGCTGATCGTCGAACCGCAAGTCGCTATCACCCTGCAAGTCACGCCACTGCAGGCCGCCAGCGACGAGCAGTGGCAACAACTGACCGACGCGGCGATCCACGCGCAAACTGGCCGCCGTTTCGACCTCGCCGCCGAAGTGCCCGTGCGTGCCACACTGCTGCAACGCAGCGGCGGCGCCCAGTCGCTGCTGTTGCTCAGCCTGCACCACTGCGCCACCGATGACGCCTCCAGCCAGAACCTGCTGGATGAACTGCGACAGTTCTACACCGCCCAGTGCCAGGACACTCCGGCGGCACTCCCGGCGCTGGCGCTGCAATACCCCGATTATGCCCTCTGGCAACGCGAGCCCAGTCAACAGACCGCGTTCAGCAGCCAACTGGAATACTGGCGCAACCAACTGGAGGACGGCGACTACCTGCTGGACCTGCCGACCGAACAGGGCCGTCCGAACCAGCTCGCCCCAGCGGCCGGCGCAGTGCAACTGCAATTGCCGTCTGCCCTGGTGGCACGCCTGCGGCAGTTCGCCCAGCAACGCGGCGCCACGCTGTACATGCTCATGCTCGGTGCGGCGCAGTTGCTCTTGGGGCGCTACGCCAACCAGCGCGACGTACGGGTCGGCAGCCCGGTGGCCCAGCGTCCATTCGCCGAGCTGCAACCGCTGATCGGCTGCTTCGTCAACACCGTGGTCATGCGCGCCGATCTGGATCCGACGCTGGATTTCGAAGGTTTGCTGGGCCAGGTGCGCAACCGTGTGCTGGATGCCCAGCAGCATCAGGACGTGCCGTTCGACCAGGTCGTGGAGCACCTGAAACCTTCGCGCAGCCTCGGCCAGACGCCGCTGTTCCAAGTGCTGTTCGCCATGCAGAACGCCGATTCGTCGAGCCAGCCATGGCCGCAGTTGCAGGTCAGCGAACGGGCGGTGACCGCCCAGGCCACCAAGTACGACCTGAACTGGGAAGTGCACGACGGCGAGGTGCTGTCTGTGTTGCTGGAGTACCGCGCCGCGCTGTTCAGCGAAACCACGGCCCGGCGTTGGCTGGAACAATGGCAACAACTGCTGGAAACCATGCTCGAAGCACCACAGACCCGTCTCGGCGACTGGTCACCGTTGCCAGCGGTAGAACGTCAGCGTCAACTGGTCGAATGGAACGCCACCGAGCGCAACTACAGCGGCCCGACCGACCTGCACACCGCGCTCAGTCAACAAGCCGCCCTGAGCCCCAACGCCCCGGCATTGGTGTTCGAAGGCCAGCGCCTGAGCTATGCCGAGCTGGATCAACGGGCGCAAACCGTTGCCCGGGCCCTGCGTGCGGCCGGCGTGGGCAGCGACAGCATCGTGCCGCTGTGCATGGAGCGTTCGGTGGAAATGGTTGTGGCCTTGCTTGGCATCGTCCATGCCGGCGCCGCGTGGTTGCCGCTGGACCCGGAATTGCCGGCTGCACGCCTGGCGTTCCTGATCGAAGACGCCGATGCCAAGGTCACCTTGACCCAGGCGCAGTGGCTGGCGCGCCTGCCCGCCGGGCATCAGGCCTGGACCCTCGACACTCTGCCCCAGGCCCCAGCGTTCGAGCCGATCAGCGTCGAAGCTCACGACCTGGCCTACGTGCTCTACACCTCCGGTTCCACCGGCCAACCCAAAGGCGTGATGAACGAACACGGCGCCTTGATGAACCGCCTGCACTGGATGCAGGACGCCTTCCCGATTGGCCCGAACGACCGTGTTCTGCAAAAGACCCCGTACAGCTTCGACGTCTCGGTGTGGGAGTTCTTCTGGCCGCTGATCACCGGCGCGACCCTGGTGGTGGCGCGTCCGGACGGGCATCGCGACCCGGCCTACCTCAGCCAGTTGATCCAGCAGGAACAGGTCACCACCCTGCACTTCGTACCGTCGATGCTGCGGGCGTTTGTCGAAGAACCGAGCCTGGTCGACTGCCACAGCCTGCGTCAGGTGTTTGCCAGCGGTGAAGCACTGCCGGTGGATCTGGTGCGGCGCTTCATGGGCCAGCACCCGGCGGCCCTGGTCAACCTGTACGGCCCGACCGAAGCAGCCATCGACGTCTCGGTCTGGCGTTGCTCGGAGGGCGATGCAATCGTGCCGATCGGCAAGCCCATCGCCAACCTGCGCTTGTACATCCTCGACGAGGCTATGCAGCCGTTGCCGATTGGCAGCATCGGCGAGCTGTACATCGGTGGCGTCGGCGTGGCCCGTGGTTACTTGAAACGCCCGGACCTGACCGAGGAACGCTTCCTCACCAGTCCATTCATCGAAGGTGATCGCCTGTACCGCACCGGCGACCGTTGCCGCTTCCTGGCCGATGGCAACATCGAGTACCTGGGGCGGCTCGACCATCAGGTGAAATTGCGCGGCCAGCGCATTGAACTGGGGGAAATCGACGCTGCACTGCTCGCGCAGGCCGGTGTTCGCGATGCCGCCACCTTGTTGCTCGACCAACACCTGGTGAGTTTCTGGTGCGGAGACGCCGATGAGGCGACCCTGCGTGCCGAGTTGAGCGACAGCCTGCCCGCGCACATGCAGCCAAGCCTGTTCGTGCAGCTCGACAGCCTGCCGCTCAATAGCAACGGCAAGCTCGACCGCAAGGCATTGGCCACCACGCCGCTGCCACAGAGCCAAAGCGACCAGCCGCGCACAGCACCGCGCAACGCCACTGAAAGCGTACTCTGCGAACTGTTCGGCGAAGTGCTGGGTTGTTCACCAGTCGGCATCGAAGATCACTTCTTCCAACTCGGCGGCCACTCGTTGCTGGCTACCCGCCTGGTCAGCCGGGTCCGTGAGCGCCTTGGGGTTTCCCTGCCCTTGCCGCTGGTGTTCGCCCAACCGACGGTCGCGGCCCTGGCCGAGCATCTGCGCGCGGCCATGCCCGGTGAGTCGATCAGCGCAGAACCGCGCCCGGCGCAATTGCCCCTGGGTCTGGCCCAGCGCCGATTCTGGATGCTCAGTCGCCTGGTGCCGGAATCCCGCGAGTACCACATGCCGTTTGCCCTGACCTTGCGCGGTGAGCTGCAGGTCCAGGTCTTGCGCGAGGCCTTTGAGCAGCTCAGCCAGCGCCATCTGGTGCTGCGCAGCCGGATTGTCGAAGTCGACGGCGAGCCGCAATTGCTGATCGACGACCACGGACCGGCGCTCGCGGTCACTGACGTCGCGACCCAGGACTGGGCCTCGGCCTGCGCCAACGCCCAGGACGAACTGATGACAGCGTTCGACCTGGCCGCCGCCGCACCTTGGCGCGCGCATCTGCTGCAACGTCAGGGCAGCGACGAAAACCTGCTGCTGGTGTGCCTGCACCACAGTGCCACCGACGGTTGGGCCATGCAGTTGCTCATCGACGAACTGACCCAGGCCTACGCCGCCGGCCTCAACGGGCAGTCGCCGGCCTGGACGCCGCTGGAGATCGACTACGTCGATTTCGCCCTGTGGCAACAGCACCCGGACACCCAGGCCCGACGCAGTGACAGCCTGGACTATTGGAAAAACCACCTGGGCCAGGAAGACTACCAACTCGACCTGCCCATCGACCATCCGCGTGGCGCCGAAGCAGATCGTCGCGCCCGGCAACTGACCCTCCGTCTCGGCACCCAGCGCGCCGAAGCCATCCGTCAGTTCGCCCGTCAGCGCGGCACCACCACCTATGTGGTGCTCGCCACGGCCTTGAGCGCGCTGCTGGCGCGTTACAGCGGTCAACGGGAGATTCGCTTCGGCACCCCGGCGGACCAGCGTGATCAACCGCAAGCCCAGACACTGCTGGCCTGTCTGGTCAACACCCTGGTGATCCGCAGCGACGTCGACCAACGGGCTCCGGCCGAGCAATTGCTCACCAGCCTTGAGGTCGACCTGCGCGCAGCCCAGGCCCATGCCGACCTGCCCTTCGCCACCCTGGTCGGTGCTGTCGCGCAAAACCGCGACCTGAACCGTACACCGCTGTTCCAGGTGCTGTTCTCCCTCAACTATGGCCGGGTGGACAGCAGCCAATGGCCGGGGCTGAACCTCGAAGAGCAGATGCTGCCGGTGATCGACGCCAAGTTCGAACAGAGCTGGGAAGTCCAGGACGATGGCAGCGACATGACGCTGGCGCTGGAATACCAATCGGCCTTGTTCGACGAAACGACGATGCAACGCTGGAGCGCGCAGTGGTGTGCGCTGCTTGATGCCTTGGTGGCAACCCCTGGGCGCACGCTGGTCGAACTGTTCCCGCAACAGCAGGATCAGCAGCAACTGGATCGCTGGAACGCCACCGAACGTCACTACAGCGGCCCGACCAACCTGCACACCGCGCTCAGCCAACAAGCCGCCCTGAGCCCCAACGCCCCGGCATTGGTGTTCGAAGGCCAGCGCCTAAGCTATGCCGAACTGGACCAACGGGCGCAAACCGTTGCCCGGGCCCTGCGCGCCGCCGGTGTAGGCACCGACAGCATCGTGCCGCTGTGCATGGAGCGGTCGGTGGAGATGGTCGTGGCCTTGCTCGGCATCGTCCATGCTGGCGCCGCGTGGTTGCCGCTGGACCCGGAATTGCCGGCTGCACGCCTGGCGTTCCTGATTGAGGATGCCGATGCCAAGGTCACCTTGACCCAGGCGCAGTGGCTGTCGCGCCTGCCCGCCGGGCATCAGGCCTGGACCCTCGACGCCCTGCCCCAGGCCCCGGCGTTCGAGCCGATCAGCGTCGAAGCTCACGACCTGGCCTACGTGCTCTACACCTCCGGCTCCACCGGCCAACCCAAAGGCGTGATGAACGAACACGGCGCCTTGATGAACCGCCTGCACTGGATGCAGGACGCCTTCCCGATTGGCCCGAACGACCGTGTTCTGCAAAAGACCCCGTACAGCTTCGACGTGTCGGTGTGGGAGTTCTTCTGGCCGCTGATCACCGGCGCGACCCTGGTGGTCGCCCGTCCGGACGGGCATCGCGACCCGGCCTATCTCAGCCAGTTGATCCAGCAGGAACGGGTCACCACCCTGCACTTCGTCCCGTCGATGCTGCGGGCGTTTGTCGAAGAACCGAGCCTGGTCAACTGCCACAGCTTGCGCCAGGTGTTCGCCAGTGGTGAAGCACTGCCGGTGGATCTGGTGCGGCGTTTCATGGGCCAGCACCCGGCGGCCCTCGTCAACCTGTACGGCCCGACCGAAGCAGCCATCGACGTCTCGGTCTGGCGTTGCTCGGCCAACGACGTGATCGTGCCGATCGGCAAGCCCATCGCCAACCTGCGTTTGTACATCCTCGACGAGGCCATGCAACCGTTGCCGATTGGCAGCATCGGCGAGCTGTACATCGGTGGCGTCGGCGTGGCCCGGGGTTATCTGAAACGCCCGGACCTGACCGAGGAACGCTTCCTCGCCAGCCCATTCATCAAGGGTGACCGCCTGTACCGCACCGGCGACCGTTGCCGCTTCCTGGCCGATGGCAACATCGAGTACCTGGGGCGTCTCGACCATCAGGTGAAATTGCGCGGCCAGCGCATCGAGCTGGGGGAAATCGACTCAGCGCTGCTTAACCTGCCGGCCATCACCGGCGCCTGCACCCTGGTCATCGACAACCGCCTGGTGGCGTTCTACAGCAGTAGCACCGCGCAGTCGGATCTCGACACCCAGCTCGCGGCCGAACTGCCGGCGTACATGGTGCCGGCAGTGTGGGTGCAAATCCCGGCCCTGCCCCTAAGCACTAACGGCAAGATCGACCGCAAGGCCCTGGCCGCCCTGCCCCTGCCAAACACCCAGAAAGACTACGCGGCACCGCGCAACGAGCTGGAACGCCTGCTCTGCCAGTTGTTCGGCGAACTGCTCGGCGACACCTTGACCGGCGGCCGTGAAGTCGGCACCTCGGACAGTTTCTTTGCCCTGGGTGGTGACTCGATCCTCGGCCTGAAACTGATCTCGCGCCTGCGTGAACAGGGCTATTCGCTCACGCCACGGGACCTGTTCCGCTCGCCGACCCCGGCGGCGCTGGCCCACGTGACCACGACACTGTTGACCCAGGCCGAGCAAGGCGACGTGAGCGGGCCAATGCCGCTGATGCCGTTGCACCAGTGGTTCTTCGACCAGCAGCAGGTCCAGGCCGCCCACTGGAACCAATCGGTGCTGGCCGACAGCGACCGTCGCCTGGAACCGGCCATCGTGCAAGCCACGCTGGACCGGCTGGTGGCCCACCACGACGCCCTGCGCTTGCGTTTCAGCAACATCGACGGGCAATGGCAGGCGCACATCGCGCCGGTGGCCCCGGCCCAACTGACCCGCTGCGAACACCCGGAACAACTGCTGCACGTCGCGCAGAGCCTGGACCTGCAACACGGCCCGTTGTTTGCCGCAGCCCTATTGGAGGGCACGCCGCAGCGCCTGTACCTGGTGGCCCATCACCTGGTGGTCGATGCGGTGTCCTGGACGCCGCTGCTGGAAGACTTCCAACAGCTGTACCCCGCCCTGGAACGTGGCGAAAGCCCGGCGTTACCGGCAAAAACCACCTCGTATCGTCAATGGGCCGAGCACCTGCAAGCCCATGCCGCGAAGGCTGCTACCGAGCATCGCTACTGGAGTGCCCAGGTCGGCACGAACCGGCCGCCCATGGCCACGGTCGCCGAGCGCCAGACACTGGCGGCCCGCTGGGATGCCAGCCGCACGCAGCAATGGCTGACCGAGTCCCACGCGGCGTACCGCACGCAACCGGAAGAACTGCTGATCGCCGCCCTCGCCGCGACCCTGGCCGAAGTCGAACAGCGCAGCGATATCGTGGTGGACCTTGAGCGCCACGGACGTGACGCACCGTTTGCCGGGCTGGACGTCGGCCGCACCGTCGGCTGGTTCACCACGCTGTACCCACTGCGGGTGAACGCCCGCGGTGCCGCGGGCGAGCAGGTGCGCAACGCCAAGCAAGCCTTGCGTGACGTACCCGGCCAAGGCCTTGGCTACGGCTTGCTGCGTCAGCGCGGCGAGTTGCCGGCCAGCCACGGTGATGTGCTGTTCAACTACCTGGGGCATGAGCAAACGCCAGAGGGCTGGTTGCGCGCCAGCAGCCTGACCCCGCCGCCGGAGGTGGCCCCGGTGAACCGAGTGACCCATGCCCGTGAAGTGGTGGCCTGGCTGGAGGACGGCGTGTTGCGTGTCGAATGGCACAGCGTCACGCCGAACGCCGACAGCCGTTTGCCCGCTCGTCTGCTGGAACACTTGCAGGCGCTGGTCGAGCACTGCCTCGACCCGCAGGCCGGTTCGCTGATGCCAGCGGATTTCCCGCTGGCCAAGGCGCTGAACCAGAAGTCCCTGGACAAGCTGCTGGGCAAACTCAAGACCAAACCCAATTCCCAAAGCTAGCGAGCGACGCCGCGCCCGCGCAGGTCTCGGACCGGCGCGGCGCCCTGATCGACTCACTTGAGTTTTCAAGACTTTGAAATGGACCAAACAAGCATGAACAACATCGAAGACATCTACTCCCTTTCGCCGACCCAGCACGGCCTGTTGTTCCACAGCGTCTACGAACCGGATTCGCGGGTGTATTACCAGCAGTTGAGCCTGGACATGAACGGCCCGCTGCAATTGAGCGCTTTTCGTGGTGCCTGGCAGGCGCTGATGCAGCGTCACGCGGTGCTGCGCAGTGCGTTTCTCTGGGAAGAACTGGACGATGCCTATCAGGTGGTGCAACAGGACGTTGAGTTGCCCTTGACTGAACTGGACTGGCAGGACCGCGCCGAGCCCCAGGCCGCGCTCGAACAGTTGGCACTGGAACAGCGGGCGCAACCCCTGGAGCTGAATGACTCACCGCTGATGCGCGTGTGCCTGGTGCGCCTGGCCCCCGAGCGCTGGCACCTGATCTGGACCTTCCATCACATCCTCATGGACGGCTGGAGCGTCGGCATCGCCGTGCAGGAATGGCTGGCGCTGTACTACGAACAAGCCCATGGCCGCCCCGCCCACTTGGCGCCAACCCGCCCTTATCGAGACTACATCGCCTGGCTGGCGGAACAGGACATGGCCGCCACCGAAAGCTTCTGGCGCGAACAGTTGCAGGACGTGAGCGAGCCGACCCCACTGCCCAGCTTCGCCGTACGCCAGCCAGCGCCTGCGGGGGCACCGTTCGCCGAACGGGAAAGCCTGCTGGCCGCCAGCGAAACCGAGCAATTGGCGCACTTCGCCCGTCAGCATGACCTGACCATCAACACGCTGATCCAGGGCGCCTGGGCACTGCTGCTGGGTCAACACGCCGGGCGTGACGACGTGGTCTATGGCGTCACCGTCGCCGGGCGTCCGGAGAACCTGGCGGCGGTAGACAGCACCGTCGGGCTGTTCATCAATACCTTGCCGCTGCGCGTGCAATGGGCCGACGAGCCGACCCTGGTGGACTGGCTGCAACACTTGCAGCAAGCCAACAGCGATCTGCGCCACCACGCCTACCTGCCCCTGGGCAAACTCAAGTCGATGACGCGCATCGCCGCTGAACAGGCGCTGTTCGACTCGATCCTGGTGTTCGAGAACTTCCCGGTCACCGACGCACTTAACCAGGACACCGGTGGCTTGAGTTTCAGTGCCCCGAGCAGCGACCAGCAGGTCGATGGCATCACCCACACCCAAGGCCGCAACCACTTCCCGTTGTCGCTGATCGTGGTGCCGGACAAACAACTGCACTACCTGATCAGCTACGACCGCAGTCGTTTCAGCGATGCCGAAGTCGCGGTGTTGTCGGCCCAATTGCGCGCGATCCTGTTGGCGATGACGGCGCACGCGCAGTGCCGGGTCAGCGAGCTTGAATGGCTGAGCCCTGAAGAACGCCAACAATTGCTCGTGCAGGGTCGCGGCGTGCAACTGCCGGTAGCCGCTACGTGCCTGCACCAGCGCTTCGAACAACAGGTGGCCGCCCACCCGCAACAGCTGGCGGTGCGCGACCGCCAGAGCGCCCTGACTTACCGTGAACTGGATCAGCAGGCCAACCGCCTCAGCCAGTACTTGCGTGCCCAGGGCATCGGCCACGACAGCGTGGTGGCACTGGCCCTGGAACGCAGCGCCGAGTTCGTGATCGCCCTGCTCGCCACCCTCAAGGCCGGCGCCGCCTATCTGCCGCTGGACCTCAAGCAGCCTGCCGGGCGCCTGGCCGACGTGCTGGTGGACAGCCGCGCCGCACTGCTGATCGGTGCCGCCGCTTCACCCCTGCTCAAAGACCTGGCCGAGCACACGCCGACGCTGTGGTTGGCGGAACAGACCGACGCCATCGCCTCCCAGCCAGACACGCCACCGGTCGTGGTCCACAGCCCGACCGATGCTGCCTACGTGATCTACACCTCGGGCTCCACCGGCACCCCCAAGGGCGTGGTGGTCGAGCACCAGTCCATCGTAGATTACCTGACGGCGGTGCACGCAGTGCTCAACCCGCCACCGGCGGCTCGCTACGGCTTGCTGTCCAGCATCGCCGCCGACCTGGGCCACACCCAACTGTTCGGCGCCCTGTGCAGCGGCGCCAGCTTGTTGCTGGTGGATGAAGACAGCGGTTTCAGCCCCCTGGCACTGGCCGAACTCTTCGATCAACACCCGGTGGATGTGCTGAAGATCACCCCCAGCCATCTGGCCGGTCTGTTGCAGGCGCTGCCCGATGCCCGCCTGCTGCCCCGTGCCCTGCTGGTCTTCGGTGGCGACGCCCTCAGCCCGGCGCTGCTGGAACAGGTCAACCGCCTGGCGCCAGGGCTCAGGGTGTTCAACCACTATGGGCCGAGCGAAGCGACAGTCGGGGCGATTGCCACCGAGTTGCCGGCGGGCCTGCGCAGCATTGCCCTCGGCCGGCCACTGCCGAACCGTCAACTGCAAGTCGTCGATGCCAACGGCCGCCTGGTGCCCACCGGGGTATCCGGCGAACTGCTGATCAACGGCGCCCTGGCCCGGGGTTACCTGCACCGCCCGGACCTGACCGCCGAACGCTTCCATCTCGACGCCGATCAGCAACGCTGGTATCGCACTGGCGACCGCGTGCGCTGGCAAGTGGACGGCCAACTGGCGTTCCTCGGTCGGGTCGACAGTCAGGTCAAGATCCGCGGCAACCGCCTGGAGCTGGGCGAAGTCGAAGCGCAGCTCAAGCGCCTGTCGCCGCTGATCGAACAGGCGCTGGTCCGTGCCGTGGAACTGGACGGCAGTTTGCGCCTGGTGGCCTACCTGGTCGCCAGCCAGTCGCTGTCCGCCACGAAACTGCGTAACGACCTGGCTGCGCGGGTGCCGGACTACATGGTGCCGGCGCACTTCATCACCCTCGACGAACTGCCCCTGACCCGCAACGGCAAGGTCGATGTCCAGCGCTTGCCGCTCCCGCAAAAACCCACGGACGACAGCGCCACCCATGTCGCGCCGCGCAATGAAGTCGAAGCGCAACTGGCCGCCATCTGGCAGGAAGTCCTGAAGCTGGAACGTGTCGGCGTGCACGACAACTTCTTCGCCCTGGGCGGCGATTCGATCATCAACTTGCAGATCATCGCCCGCGCCAACCAGCAAGGGCTGAAACTCACGCCCCGCCAGCTCTTCGAAAACCGCACCATCGCCGATATCGCCCGGGTGCTGGGCGCCGATGCCAGCCATGGCGTGGCACACGAAATTGCCGATGGCTATGACCTGCCACTGGCCGCCGGGCAACTGGCGCGCCTGCAACAAGGGCCGTTGCACGCCACCTGGCGTTGCGTGGCGCTGAGCCAGGCGCTCGATAGCGAGCTGCTGAACCAGGCCATCTGCGCCTTACAGCAACACCACCAGGCCTTGCGCCTGGCGCTCAAGGCCCTGCCGGAGGGCCAGTGGCAGCAACGGGTACTGGTCGCGGCCAAGGCCCCGGTCATCGCCACCGAGAAACTGGAGACCTGCACGCCGGGGCAACTGCAAGCCCTGGCCCAGGCCGGTGTCGACGCGCTGGCACTGGACGCCGGCCAAACCCTGCATGCCCGCCTGCTGGAGGTGGACGGCAAACACGCCCTGCTGCTGGCCGCTCATCCGCTGTGTCTGGACGAGGCATCCTGGTCGCTGCTGCTGACCGACCTCAACCTGGCCCTGGCGCAACTGCGCCATCAGCGGCCGGTGCGCCTGTCCTACACCGGTGGCGATTTCACCCAGTGGACGCGGCACCAGCAGGCCCATGCACAGGGCGATGCCCTGGACGACGCCTGGGAACACTGGCTGCAATACGCCGGCACGGAAACGCTGCAACTGCCGGACAGCCAGCAGCCGGCCAGCGTGGTCGAGCAGACCCTGCCGGCCGCCACCTCAGGTGAGCTCAAGCGTTTGGGCGAAGTGCTGCAACTGGACTGGAACAGCCTATTGGCTGCTGCCGTAGTCGAACAGTGCCGTGAACTGTGCGGCAATGGCCTGGTTGCGCTGAGCGTGCACGATGCCCGTCCAAGCGCCGAGCGCCTGCCGGTAAATGCGCCGATTGCCGTGGCCGACCTCGACCCGGCACGCATCATGGGACCATTGGCCCTGGCGGTGCCGTACTTCCTCCAGCCCGAAGGCGACAGCCTGCTGCAACGCTTGCAGGCCCTGACCGCGCAAATGCGCGCCTACCCGCAGCACGGCGTCGACTATGGCGCCCTGCGCTACCTGTCGGACAACACCTACCTGCAAGAACCGCTGCGTGATCTGCCGGCGGCATCAGTGGCCATTCGCTGGCTCGGCAACCTCGACAGCCATCGCGAAGAGCGTGGCATCCTGGCCCAGGTCGAAGCCGCAAGCCCCGCGACAGCTTCGACTTGCCCGCTGACCCTGGACGCCTGGTGGCAGGACAATTGCCTGCACCTGCGCAACCACGGCGCCCTCGCCGCCGACTGGGCACCGCGCCTGGCACAACGCTTGAACGAACTCGCCGGATTGGCCAGCGCAGCCGACCTGCGCCCCGCCAGCCAGGCATTTGCGCTGTGCCACAAGCAAGCGAAAACCCTGGCATCCGAACCGCTGGACTGGGCGAACATCGAAGACGTCTACCCGCTGTCGTCCATGCAACAGGGCATGCTGTTGCACACCCTGCTGCAACCCCACAGCGGCATCTACCTGATGCAGCAACGCTACAGCTGGGACGGGGTACTGCAGCGCCCGGCGATGGAAGCGGCCTGGCAGTTGTTCCTTGAGCGCCACCCCATGATGCGCACTGCCTTCTGGTGGCAGGACGATCATGAGCCGCTGCAATGCGTATACCGCCAAACTCATCGGGCGTTCGACTGGCAGGACCTGCGCCACCTCGATGAAGAACAGCAGCGCCTGGCGATGGACCAGGCCCTCGAAGCACAGCGCCTGCAAGGTTTCGACATGGCCTGTGCGCCGCTGACCCACCTGCGGGTGTTCCAACTCGATGAGCGACGCTTCGCCGTGGTGCGCAGTTTCCACCACATCCTGACCGACGCCTGGTGCTTCGGCCTGCTGATGGAAGACCTGCTGGCGATCTATCAGGCCATCGTGCGCCAGGAGCCGGTGGCCCGTCCACGCCTGCGCTCCTTCCGCGGCTACATGAGCTGGCTGGAACGCCATGACATGGCCGCCGCCCATGCGTTTTGGCAGGCCGAAATGGCCGGTTTCAGCGAACCGACGCCACTGCATGTGGACAGCCCCGTGGCACGCCCGGAGCAGGCACCGGAACAGGTCGGCGACTTCGACCAGACCCTGAGCATCGCCCAGACCCAGCGGCTGCAGCAGCTGTGCCAGCAATACCAACTGACCCCCAACACCTGGATCCAGGGCGCCTGGGCGCTGTTGCTGTCGCGCTACAGCGGCAACCGCGATGTGCTGTTCGGCGTGACCGTCGCCGGCCGCCCGACTGACCTTGCCGGTGTGGAAGAAATGGTCGGGCTGTTCATCAACAGCTTGCCTCTGCGCATCGATGTCGATCCCGAGGTGCCAGTGGCCGACTGGTTGCAGGCGCTGCTGTCCCACAACGCGCAATTGCGCGAACACGAAAGCGCTTCGCTGGTGGACATCCAGCGTTGCAGCCAAGTGCCGCGCGGCCAGCAGTTGTTCGACAGCCTGGTGGTGTTCGAGAACGCGCCGCTGGATATCAGCAGCGTGAAACTGGATGCCTTCAGCATCGACATCTATGAAGACCGGGTGCACACCAACTTCCCGATGACGGTGGTGCTGTACCCCGGCGACCGCCTGGGCATTCGCCTGTCCTACGACAGCATGCGTTTCAGCACTGACACCGTGCAGCGCATGCTCGGCCATCTGGTGCAGTTGCTTTCGGGCATGCTGGAGACGCCGCAAGCGCCACTGGGCAGCCTGCACATGCTGCCCGAGGCGGAACGCCGGCAGTTGCAGATCGACTGCAACCGCAGCGACGTCGACTTCCCGCTGGAGCGCGGCTATGCGGCGCTGTTCGCCGAACAAGTGCGCAACCGTCCACAACACCTCGCTGCCGTATGCCAGGGGCAATCGCTGACCTACGCCGAACTGGACCGCCGCGCCAACAGCATCGCCCATGCGCTGCAAGCGGCCGGTGCCGGCCCGGAAACCCTGGTGGCGCTGTTCGCTGAGCGGGGCCTGGCCTTGCTGACGATGATGATCGCCACGCTCAAGGTCGGCGCGGCGTTCCAGGCCCTGGACATCCAACAGCCCCACGCACGCCTGGCGGAGCTGCTGGACCTGGGCGAAGCACCGCTGTTGCTGGTCTGCGAGCACGCAAGCTCGACGCTGGACAACGTCCTGCCGCAGATGCGCCAGCAACCCACCTGCCTGATCGCCCAGGCGCTCTGGCAAGGCCGCGAACAGCCGCCGGTCACCTACGCGCACAACCCGGATCAACTGGCCTACGTGATCTTCACCTCGGGTTCCACCGGCACGCCAAAAGGCGTGATGGTTGAACAACGCGGGATGCTCAACAACATGTTCGGCAAGGTCCCGAGCCTGGGCCTGGGTGAGCACGACCGGATTGCCCAGACGGCTTCGGCGGCGTTCGATATCAGCGTGTGGCAGTTCCTCGCCGCGCCGCTGTTCGGCGCCACCGTGCACATCCTTCCCGATGCCCAGGCCCACGACCCTATGGCTCTGCTCGATGCGGTTCAAGAGCAGCAACTGACGCTGCTGGAAACCGTGCCGGCGCTGATTCGCGGCATGCTCCAGGAAAGCCAGGCGCACCACACCCTGGCGAGCCTGCGCTGGCTCCTGCCCACCGGTGAGGCATTGCCGCCGGCCCTGGCGCGGGACTGGTTCGCCCGCTTCCCGGCGATCCCGTTGATGAACGCCTACGGTCCCGCCGAATGCTCGGACGACGTTGCCTTCTACCCCATCACCGAAGCGCCCGCCGACGACTGCCTGCACATGCCCATCGGCAAGCCGACCGCCAATAACCAGGTGTTCGTTCTCGACTCGGCGCTGCGCCTGGTCCCTGTCGGTGTACCCGGCGAATTGTGCATCGGTGGTGTCGGCGTCGGTCGCGGCTACCTGCGCGACCCGCAACGCACCCGCGAAGCCTTTGTTCCGCACCCGTTCCAGGCCGATGCGCGGCTGTATCGCAGCGGTGATATCGGCCGGATGCGCGCCGATGGCGTGATCGAATACCTCGGGCGGCGCGACCAGCAAGTGAAGATCCGTGGCCACCGCATCGAACTGGGCGAGATCGAAAACCGCCTGATGCAACACCCAGCGGTGGACAGCGCGGCGGTGCTGGCACTGCCCGACGCGCGCGGGGCGTTGCAACTGGTGGCCTGGTATGTGCTCGACGACACGGCCAACCTGGGCGGCGAGTCCGCGCAACAGGTCTTGAGCGCTTACCTGGGCCAGCAGCTGGCAAGCTACATGGTTCCAGCCCGTTGGCTGGCCCTTGCGCAATTGCCGCTGAACGCCAATGGCAAGGTCGACCGTCGCGCCCTCGCCGCCCTGGGTGTGCCCCAGGACGAAACGGCGCAGGCGCAGTGCTTGGCACCGCGCACGCCGACCGAGCAGGTCCTGGCCGAGCTGTGGCAGGAAATTCTCGGCCTGGACACCGTCGGTGTGCACGACGACTTCTTCGCCATCGGCGGTCACTCGCTGCTGGCCACCCAGGTGTTGTCGAGGATTCGCCGACGGTTGAACGTGAACCTGCCGCTGCGCACGCTGTTCGAGCGTGGCACCCTGGAACAATTGGCCGAAGCGGTCGATCAGCAACGCGACGCCCAGACCGAGGCCGACGGCAACAGCGAGATTGCCCTGGCGCCACGCAACCAGCCATTGCCGCTGTCCTACAGCCAGCAACGGTTGTGGTTCCTGGATCGCTTCGAAGGCCCCAGCGCCGCCTACAACATGACCACCGCCATCAGGCTGCGTGGTGCGCTGGACGTCGCAGCGCTGCAAGCGGCGTTGCAGGCCGTGTTCGAACGCCATGAGTCCTTGCGCACGGCGTTCCATCTCCACGGCGACCAGCCTTGCCAGGTCATCAGCCCGGCACCGCGGGTTGACCTGACGCCGACCGAGCTGAGTCACCTCGACCACGAGGAACAAGCGCAAACCCTGCAACGCTTGATTGATGAACAGGCGGCACGCCCGTTCGATCTGCAACAGGCGCCGATGTTGCGCGCCAGTCTGCTGCGCCTGGGCGCCGACGATCATGTGCTGCAATTGGTGCTGCATCATA
Source organism: Pseudomonas sp. FG-3G (assembly GCF_901007645.1). Taxonomy (NCBI): domain Bacteria; kingdom Pseudomonadati; phylum Pseudomonadota; class Gammaproteobacteria; order Pseudomonadales; family Pseudomonadaceae; genus Pseudomonas; species Pseudomonas sp. FG-3G. The sequence goes on along the minus strand of NZ_CAAKGZ010000019.1, from coordinate 68,790 downwards.
TCGCCACCGATGCGTGGTCCATGGGCATCCTCATGCAGGAGCTGATCGTCGGGTACCAGGCTCGTACCAGCGGTTCGACACCGGTGCTGCCGGTGTTGCCGATCCAGTTCGCCGACTATGCCTACTGGCAACGCAGCGAAACCCAACAGCGCCTGCTGGCACGGGCCATCGACTACTGGCGCCGCCAACTCGACGGCGCGCCAACGCTGATCCCGCTACCGCTTGACCAGCCACGCCCGGCGCGTCCCGACTATCAGGGGGCGGCCCTGGAACAACGCTTCACACCGGCCCAGGCCCAGGTGCTCAAGGCCTATGCTCAACAGCAGCGGGCGACGCTGTTCATGGTCCTGCTCAATGCCTTCAACAGCCTGTTGCAACGGGCCACCGGGACCAACGACTTTATCGTCGGCACCGACCTGGCCAACCGCGAACATCCGGCCCTGGAGCATCTCATCGGGTTCTTCGTCAACGTGCTGCCGATCCGTGCCCGCCTGAGCGAGGGCGAAAGCTTTGACGCCCGTCTGCAACGCTTGCGCGAGGATTGCCTGTCGGCGTTCCAGCACCAGCAGGTGCCGTTCGACAAACTGGTCGAGGAACTGCAACCGCCGCGTACACCAGGGGTCAATCCCCTGGTCCAGGTGCTGTTCGTCATGCAAAACACCCCCAGCGGCAATGCCAGCCTGCCTGAGCTTGAGGTGGAACACCTGGTATCACGCCAGGAAAGCAGCAAGTTCGACCTCGCCGTGTTTGTCGAAGAGGACGAAGATCAAGGCCTGAACGTGCGCTGGGTGTATCGCACCAGCGTGTTGCAGGAGCCGACCATCCAGCGCCTCGAACAAGGCTTCGAGAGCCTGTTGGAGCAGATCGTCTCGGCCCCGGGACAAGCGCTGGACAATTGGTCGTGGCGCCTTGAGGGTGGCAACGCCAGCGCAACGTCCCTGGCGGATTCGTCGCTCGACGAAGCCACGGCCCGCAGCGCCCGCAAGCAGTCCAAATTGAGCAAGCTCAAGCAGACCCGTGCAACCGCTGTGAGCCAGGTGGCCCATGAGCAGGTCCGTACCCGCACCCTCAGCGCCGGGCAAGCCTTGCCGTTGGTGATCGAGCCGTTGCTCGGCGACCTGGACCCGGTGCACTGGGCGCTGCAAGCGCGGGAATGGATCAATGCACAGCTGCTGACCCACGGCGGCTTGCTGTTCCGGGGTTTCAACCTGCCGGATGCCAGCGCTTTCGAACAGTTCGCCCAGGCCATCGAACCCGACCTCTACGGGACCTACGGTGACCTGCCGAAAAACAAGTCCGGCAAGAACATCTACCACTCCACGCCGTACCCGGAACAGCACATGATTCTCTTCCACAACGAGAGCTCCCATCTGCCGCAGTGGCCACGCAAGCAGTGGTTCTATTGCGAAACGCCGGCGCCGCGTGGCGGTTGCACGCCCATCGTCGATTGCCGGCAGGTGCTGGCGCGCTTGCCCGAGGACATCGTCGCTCGCTTCAAGGCCCTGGGGCTGCTGTACGTGCGGCACTTCACCGACAAGCTGGATGTGCGCTGGCAGGACTTCTTCAAGACCGAACAGCGCGAGGAAGTCGAGCGCCAATGCCTGGCGTCGGGCATGCGCTGGGAATGGCTGGGGGCCGACAACCTGCGGATCGCCCAGCACTGCCCGGCCATCGTCGAGCATCCCGAGACCTTGGAACTGTCGTTCTTCAACCAGGTGCAACTGCACCACACCGCCTGCCTGGAGCCGGAAGTGCGCAGCAACCTGATCAGCCTGTTCGGCCCCGGACATTTGCCACGCAACGTGTACTACGGCGATGGCAGCGTGATTGAAGACGCAGTGATGCAAGTGATCGGCGAGGCTTATGAAGACTGCGCGGTACGTTTCAGTTGGCAAAAGGGTGACATGGTGATGCTGGACAATATGTTGGTGGCCCACGCTCGGGATCCCTTCGAGGGTGAGCGCAAGATCTGTGTCGCCATGGGCCAGATGATGCGTCGCGAACAATTGACCGGTTGCCTGCCCGAAGCACAGCCGCCGCTGGCTGCGGAGGTGCAGGCATGAGCGCCTTTGAAACTCGCGAAGAAGCCTTCGCCCTCTCGCCCCAACAACGCAGCCAGTGGTTGGCGGGGTTGCCGGCGGCGCGCCTGGAACTGGAAATAAAAGGCCCATTGGCCCTGGAGCGTCTGCACCAACGACTCGCCGCCCTGAGCGTGTGCCACGAGGCCCTGCGCCTGCGGGTACGGCCAGAGCCAGGCTTGCTGATGCCCTTGCAAGTGGTTGAATCCACGGTCACGGCCACGGACGCCATCAGCGTCGAGGTGCAAGCGCTCGACGGCGATCGGCAGCGGGTCACGCTGCAACTGCCGGCGCTGAGCGCGGATCGCGGGACCTTGCTGCGCCTGGCGCAGGCATTGGGCTCGATAGAGGCGCCATCGGTGGATGACGAGGCCATGACCTATACCCAGTACAGCGCCTGGCTCTACGAGTTGCAGGCCGATGAAGACGCCGAGCCTGGCCGGCGTTTCTGGGCCAGCCAGGCCTTGGACGAAGCGGTCGCCAGCGAGTTGCTCTACCGTGAGGTTCGCAGCGACCGCTCCGACGCCCCGGTGACCACTCGCTTGAGCGCCAACCCACAGTTGAGCATGGCCCTGGACAGCTTTTGCCAACGTCACGACGCATCGCCCGAACAAGTGCTGATGACGGCCTGGGGCGTGCTGTTGCAGCGCCTGAGTAGCGGCGACAGCCCGGCACTGACCTTGAACTGGGTCCACGATTGCCGCGACGACTATGAAGAACTCGCCGATTGCTGGGGATTGTTCGCCAAGCCCCTGCCCCTGCGCTGGCAAGCGGCGGCGGACAGCCAGTTTGCCCAGGCGCTGGCGAACCTGCAGGTGCTCTGCGAGCAAGCCACCGAATGGCAGGAATACTGCGGCGTCAGCGCTGCACTGCCGGCCGACACTTTGCAGTACGGCTTCCAGTGGGGTGGGCAGTTGCCCGATCGACTCGACACCTTGGGCAGCATGGCGTCGACGCTCACGGTGCTGGACGCACAGGCCATCCCCGCGGGCATGGAGCTGCTGTTGGTGGCCGAAACGACCGCTGGCGGCTATCGCCTGAACCTCTGCCACCTGCCGGGCCGCTACAGCGAACAGGCCGCCCTGGTTCTGCTGGAGCAATTCCAATCGCTGCTGCTCGATGCCCTCGCCAATCCAAGCAAGCCCCTGGCCGAACTGTCAGTGCAGGCGCCGAGTTTTACCGCAACGCTGACCGCCCTGCAGGCGCCATCCGACGCTACGGCACTGCCGTTTACCAGCGTGCCGGCGAGTTTCGATGAATGTGCCGCGCAGTTTCCCGAATATTTGGCCCTGCGCGACCCCAATGGGCAGTTGAGCTATGCCCAACTGCAGGCCCGCAGTAACCAACTGGCGCATTTCCTGCGCGCCCAGGGCGTGGGTCGCGAAGATCGCGTGGCGCTGTACCTGGATCGCTCGGCACAGATGGTCCTGGCCATGCTCGCCGTGCTCAAGAGCGGCGCGGCGTTCGTTCCCCTGGATGTGCATCAGCCGGCACAACGCTCGCTGGCGATCCTGCAACAAGCCCAGCCGACCTTCATACTCAGCGGCTCGGCCGGCAGCGCCCCTGCGTTGCCGGGCATCGGCAGCCTCGACCTGCGCGAGGAAGCGGCCTGGCAGCAAGCGCCAACGACTGCAACCAACGTCGAGATCCAAGGACAGGACGCGGCCTACGTGCTGTTCACTTCCGGCAGCACCGGTACACCCAAAGGCGTCATCGTCGAGCACCGACAGCTGGCCAGTTATGTCGCCAGCGTATCCCGGCGCTTGCAACTGGCCGCAGGCGAACGCAGTGCAGTGGTCACCTCACTGGCGGCCGATCTGGGCTACACGTTGCTGTTCCCGGCCCTGCTCAGCGGCGGCGAATTGCACCTGCTGGACAAGGAAACGGCCATGGACGCCCAGGCTTGGGCAGCCTGGCAGGCGCAGTACCCAATCGATCACCTGAAGATCGTGCCGTCGTTGCTCGACGCCTGGTTGATTCATGCCCAAAGCGCTGCCGTGTTGCCGCGCAAACAATTGATACTCGGTGGCGAAAGCTGCTCGCGGCGCCTGCTGCAAAGCATTCGCAGCCTTGCTCCGGCGCTAACGGTCTTCAACCATTACGGCCCGACCGAAACCACCGTTGGGGTGGTGATGCACAAAGCCGATCCGAGCGTGGATTATCGTCGCCTGCCCCTCAGCGACCGCCTCGACGGCATGCGCCTGTACCTGCTCGACGAGCAGCAAGCGTTGGCCGCCCCAGGGCAAAGCGCCGAGCTGTATATCGCCGGCCCGCAACTGGCCCGCGGGTACCTGGACACGCAACAAAGCGCCGGACGTTTTATCGAGCTGGCACATCGGCCGGGCGAACGCCTCTATCGCACCGGCGACATGGCCCGCTATCGCCATGACGGCAGCCTGGAGATCACCGGGCGGGCCGACCGCCAGGTGAAAATTCGTGGGTTCCGCGTGGAACTCGACGAGATCCAGGCGCAGCTGACCAACCTTCCCGGTGTGGCCCAGGCCGCGGTGGAATGCATCCCTCGCGGCGAGCTCGGCCAGCAACTGTTCGCCTTCATGACCCTGGCGCCCGGGCATTCGACCACAGTCGCCAGGCTGCATGGCCAGGCCCAGGATTGCTTGCCGGACTACATGCTGCCCACCCTGCGGATCGTCGAAGCCTTGCCCCTGATGGGCAACGGCAAGCTCGACCGCAAGACCTTGCAGCAATGGGCTGACAAAGTCCTCGACACGGTCGGCAGTGCCTTGCCACGCACGCCGCTGGAAGCCTTGCTCGCAGAGGTCTGGGCACAGGTGCTGGGCCTGGAGCGAGTGGGCATCGACGATGATTTCTTCGAGCTGGGCGGCCATTCCCTGGCGGCGGTGACGCTTGCCAGTCGCCTGCAGACCGCGCTGTCGGCACCGGTGACGGTCAATGCGGTGTTCAACGCCCCGAGCGTCTCGGCATTTGCAGCATTGGTGCAGGCCGAACTCAAACTCTCGCCACTGGTGCGGTTGTCGGCGCCAAACGCTGTCGAAGCCGCCAACCTGTTCTGCTTCCACCCCTCCACCGGCCACGTGCAGGATTACCGCACGCTGCTGGCGCCGCTGTCGGCCTGGCAGCTGTGGGGCTTGCAGGCGGCGTACCTGAGCGATGACAGCACAACGCTGGGCGGCGATATCGAGAGCCTCGCCGCGCTCTATGTCGAGCACCTGCGCCAACAGCAACCCCAGGGGCCGTACCACCTGCTGGGCTTCTCCCTCGGTGGTCTGCTGGCGATTGCCGCGGCCGCGCGCCTGGAAAGCCAGGGCCAAGCAGTGGCGTTTCTCGGTATCATCGACTCGCAGTACCAGCATCAAGCGCCAGAAGACAGTGTCGAGGCGCTGCTGGAGTCAGCCTCCCAAGCGCTGACACCGGACAGCCAGAGCGTGATGCGCCGGTTGCCGCCACCGATCATGGCCGCATTGCTGGAGCAACTGGACGCCCTGCCCCCAGCGGCACGCCTGCCGGAGCTGGTGCAGTGGGCACGCCAGCAAGGCCTGCAACTCGATGGCGACAGTTGGGAGCATTTGCAAACGCGGCTGCGCTACCAGCAGCACACGCAGCATCTGCTGGCGACCTTCAAGCCTGCCCGGCTAAGCTGCCCGGTGCATGTCTGGTGGGCCAGCGACACCCTGGCCCAGGCCGACTTCGCCGACCCGCATTGGGAAGACCTGAGCAGCGGGCCGTTGACCCGCGAGGTCATCACGGCGCAACACCTGACCATCCTTGAGCAACGCGCCTTGCACGAACAATTGGCGGCGCGTCTCACGGCCATTGCTACACACGGAGCGGTTTGAAATGGATCTGTTGTTACTCATGGCTAAACGCTCCTGGCGCGCACTGCTGGTGGCGACCCTGACGGGGTTGATCTGCGGCCTCGCGGCTGCCGGCCTGATCGCCAACATCAACCACAGCCTGGAGGTGTTCGACAAGCTGCGCCCGGTGGATGGCCTGCTCTTCGCTGGCCTGGTGGTGTTGGTCGCGGTGTCGCGGATCATCTCCGACATCAGCCTGTTGCGACTGGGCCAGGCTGCGGTCAACGACATGCGCCTGCACCTGAGCGCCAAGCTGATCGACACGCCTTACGCGCAATTGCAGCGCCTGGGCAAGCATCGCCTGCTGGCGATGCTCACCGACGATACGCAGACCATCAGCCAGGCGGTGGAGTTGGTGCCGATCCTGCTGGTCAATGTCGGGATCATCGCCGCGTGCCTCGGCTACCTGGGTTGGCTCAGCATGCCATTGCTCGGCCTGACGCTGCTGCTGATCGTCCTGGGCAGCCTGAGCTTTCACTGGCCGCAACGTCGGGCGCTGACCTCGATCTCCCGTGCTCGCGAGCTCAAGGACCAGTTGTTCAATCAGTACCGCCTGCTCACCGATGGCAGCAAGGAACTGCAACTCAACCATCCGCGCCGGCAGCACTTCTTCACCCGCCTGCTGATACCGGTGAGCCAGCAATACCGCCGCGATTTCGTGCGGGGCATGAGCATCTACGCCTTGGTCCTGAACTGGGGCAATGCGGTGTTCTACATGCTGATCGGTGTGGTGCTGTTCGCCGCGCCGCATTTCATCGACCTGAGCGCGAGCCTGGTCACCGGCTATATCCTGGCGATCCTCTACATGATCACGCCGTTGTCGGAGCTGATGCACGCCTTGCCGACCCTCGGTCGGGCCAGCGTGGCCCTAAACAAGATCCGCGCCCTGGAAGGCGAGATGCAAACCGCCGACGAAACCGTCGAGACGATCTCGCCGACCCAGGTTCGCAGCCTGGTGTGCCGCCAGGTCACCCACACTTACTACCGCGAGCGCGAGGACGGTCATTTCACCCTGGGCCCCATCGACCTCACCCTCAATGCCGGCGAAGTGGTGTTCATCACCGGCGGCAACGGCAGCGGCAAGACCACCCTGGCGCTGTTGCTGACCGGGCTGTACCGGCCGGAAAGCGGCGACGTCATGCTCGACGAACAAGTGTCCTCGAGCAATGACAATCACCATTTCCGACAGCACTTCTCAGCGATCTTCACCGACTTCTGCCTGTTCGAAAACCTGTTCGATGGCGACGATCCGCACCTGGTGAAACAGGCTCAGGACTACCTGGTGCACCTGCAACTGGACCACAAGGTGCAAATCGAGAACGGCAAGCTGACGACGCTGGCGTTGTCCACCGGGCAACGCAAGCGCCTGGCGCTGCTCAGTGCGTATCTGGATGATCGCCCCTGCTACCTGTTCGACGAATGGGCGGCCGACCAGGACCCGGTGTTCAAGCACTTCTTCTACACCCGGATCCTGCCGGACCTGCGCGAACGCGGCAAACTACTGATCGTCATCTCCCACGACGACGCCTACTTCGGCCTGGCCGACCGGCTGATCCGCATCGAACATGGCAAGCTCAGTGAAGTCGCTCCCCAGGCTGACGCCGCGCCCCTGGCGCAAATGCTTTCGTGAGGAAACTTTAAACCCTGTGGCGAGGGAGCTTGCTCCCGCTGGGCTGCGCAGCAGCCCCAAAACCATTGAGCACGGTGTGTCAGGAAAAACAGTTGCCAGGTTTTACGACTGCTGCGCAGCCGGGCGGGAGCAAGCTCCCTCGCCACAAGAACTCATGCAAGCCACACAATGTGGGGCTCTTCTGGCCGCGGCTGTTCAAAACCTGCGCCCAACCCTACTCATAGATGTAATGCAAATAGCTCACCTGCTCCGCCAGCGGCAGACGGTGCAGCTTGGGGCAGGATTCGCAGAGCACCGGCGGTTGGCCTTCGACCGGCTCGTGCAGTTGGTAATGCAGGCAACAATGCCGGCGCAATGGCAAGCACGGGCAAATCTGCGGCGCTGGTGATTCGACCATGCGTTGCAGGCCTCGCAGCTTCAAGCGCCCGTTGTTCACCGTGACCTGCTCCAGCCACTGGTGCGCCTCGGCAAAACCGTCTTTGGACAGGTCAGGGTCCATTCTGGCAAAGGCACCGTCCCAGATAGCAACGAAGTTGCCCCACAATATTTTCGGGGCCAGGCCACCGGCGGCGGCCAATGTGCTGAACAGCGGCGCCAGGTGCTCGTGGATCAACCGCGACCAGTACACCGCACGGCCATCCGCGTCCAAGGCTGACAGTCCGGCGGCCAGGCCCAGCGCCGCAGGTTGGCCATCGTCGTGCAACAGCAATGCCTCCTCGCCCCAGAACTCGATCGCGCAGCGACGCGTCAGCACACAGGCCAGGGTGGCCGGCAGGACGATACTCATGTAGTTCATCGACCACTGCGAAACCACGGCGGCGCGGTTCACCCCTGGGTAACGCAAGGCAAACCGGGTCAGCAAGGGTTGCAGTACGCCAGGGTCGGCAAGCTGGCTCAACGCGATGGCAGGCTGATCACCAGGTTCCTGCCGAATGACCCGCTGTATCGGCGGCCAGGCCTGGTTAAGCCATTCTGGAAATTCGATAACGGGGCTCCCGTGGCTTTCCCTAATTAATGCAAACGATTAGCATTGGCTGATCCTATCCTCCCTCCCCTGCAAACTCAACGTCGTTAGCGACCAGGCTCACCAAGACCACATGCACACACTCCGCAATTTCTGGCGTCTCGCGCGGCCTTTCTGGGCATCCGAGGAAAAGTACCCGGCCCTGTTACTGCTGTTGGCCACCGTGCTGATGACCCTGTGCCTGGTCGGGGTCAACATCCTCACCAACTTCTGGAACCTGCATTTCTATAATGCCTTGCAGGCCCTGGACTACCACGGTTTCCTGATCGGCAGCCTGCAGTTCATCCTGCTGCAGATCGGCACGGCCGCCTTCACCGTGGGCGCGTTCCACTTCCAGCAGAAGCTGACCATCCGCTGGCGGCGCTGGGCGACCCGCAACATGCTTGATCAATGGCTGGGCAGCCAGCGCTACCAGAAGCTGAAGCTGACCGAAACCGAGGTCGACAACCCCGATCAGCGGATCGCCGAAGACATCGACCTGTTCATCGTCAAGTCGCTCAAGTTGAGCCTGGGCCTGTTGACGTCGGTGGTGTCGCTGTTTTCCTTCCTGCATATCCTCTGGCAGGCCTCAAGCCTGGTCAGCGTGCCGTTCAACGACCAGTCCATCATCATTCCGGGACTGCTGGTGTGGGTCGCCCTGGTGTATGCGCTCCTGGGCACCGGCCTGGCCTTCTGGCTGGGACGCGCGCTGCCCAGCCTGAATTTCATGCAGCAGCGACGTGAAGCGGATTTTCGTTTTTCGCTCATCCGCCTGCGGGAGAACGCTGACTCGGTAGCGCAATACCGCGGCGAAGTCGTAGAGAACGAACGCTTCAACCACCGCCTGGAGGCGGCGCTGGAAAACTTCTGGGCGCTGGTGAAAAAACAGAAACTGATCATGGGCTACTCGACCTTCTACTTGCGCAGCGCGACGGTCATCCCGATGTTCATCATGGCGCCACAGTTCTTCGCCGGCGCCTTTCCCCTCGGCCGCCTGACACAGATAAGCGCGGCCTTCGGCGAAGTGCACGCCGCCATCGCCTACCTGGTGAGCGTGTTCCCGGAGCTGTCGGAATGGAAGTCGGTGATCGACCGCTTGATCGGCTTCCAGGAGCGCCTGGATAACGTTGAGGTCAAGTCCCAGGTCAAGCTCGAACAACAGGCCGACGGTCTCGACATCAAGGACCTGGACATCTGGCTGCCAAATGGCCGGCCGTTGTTCAAAGACTTCAACCTGTCGCTCAAGCCCGGTGACAGCCTGATGATCCGCGCGCCGTCCGGCTACGGCAAATCAACGCTGATCCGCACGATTACCGGGCTTTGGCATCACGCTCGCGGCTCAAGCTGTTATGACCGTGATCGTGCTCTGACGCTTGCGCAGAAACCCTATCTGCCGTTGGGCAGTCTGCGTGAAGCGCTGTGGTACCCCAACCCACCCCGTCGCGAAGAAGATGCCGCGCTGCGCCAGGCCATGGAACAAGTCGGCCTGCAACACCTGAGCGATCTGTTGGAGCAGGAGCGGGACTGGGCGCAGACCCTCAGCGTCGGCGAACAGCAACGCTGTGCGTTCGTCAGGGCCCTGCTGGCCCGCCCGACGGTGCTGTTCCTCGACGAGAGCAGTTCGGCACTGGACTCAACCAACGAGGCGCGCTGCTATCAACTGCTCAAGGAGACGCTGCCGGAAACGATCCTGATCAGCGTCGGCCACAATGCTTCGCTTGAGCGCTTCCATTGGCAGATCCTGGAGCTGCAAAGCGAAGCACGATGGGTGCATCGGAAGGTGACACAACCGGTGTGAGTTCGCCGTCTCTATTTTGCATCCCAACGACGAAACAGGACGCTGGCGTTAACGCCGCCGAACCCGAATCCATTTGAGAGCGCATGGGTGATCGGCATCTTCCGGGCATTGAGGGCGACCAGATCGAGCCCTTCTGCGGCTTCATCGGGATGAAGCAGGTTCAGCGTCGGCGGTACGACCTGATCACGCAGCGCGAGCACGGTGAAGATCGCTTCAATGCCCCCCGCCGCCCCCAAAAGATGCCCGGTGGCGGACTTGGTCGAGGTGATAGCCACGCCGGAGTCAGCCCCGAACACCGAGCGAATCGCTGCCAACTCGCCGTTATCGCCCACCTGTGTGGAGGTCGCGTGGGCATTGATATGCTGCACGTCCGCAGGGCTGACCCCCGCCTGGCGCAGAGCCTGCTGCATGGCGCGCCGTGCGCCGCTGCCGTCTTCCGGGCCTGCGGTCAGGTGATAGGCATCGGCGCTGGTGCCATAGCCGACCAGTTCGGCCAGGGGCTTGGCACCACGGGCCAGGGCATGCTCAAGCGACTCGATCACCAGCAGCCCGGCCCCTTCGGCCATGACGAAACCGTCACGGTCGCGATCAAAGGGACGCGAGGCCTCCTGAGGGTGCTCGGCAAAGCCCGTGGACAGTGCGCGGGCGGCGGCAAAACAGCCCAGGGTCACACGGTCTATCGCCGCTTCGGTACCGCCACATATGGCGATATCCGCCTCACCGCTTCTGATGAGCCTGGCCGCATCGCCAATGGCTTGCACCCCGGCGGCACAAGCCGTTACAGGCGCACCGAGAGGCCCCTTGAGCGCATGCCGGATGGAAACGTGCCCGGCCGCCATGTTGGCGAGAAAGGCCGGCGCGGTGAATGGCGACAAGCGGCGCGGCCCACGCGCATCGGTGGTGCGTACAGCGTCGGCAATTGCGCCAAAGCCACCGACGCCCGATGAAATGATTGTCGCGGTGCGTTCCTGGTCTGAGGCTTGCGTCGGATGCCAGCCTGCCTGCGCCAGGGCTTCATCGGCAGCGACCAGGGCGAACTCGATGAAGCGGTCCATCTTCTTGCGATCCTTGACCGAGATGAAGCGCTCGGGGTCATACCCCGCAACGGCATCCTCTTGCAGAGACGGCACCTGGCCGCCCACCGCAACGCCGGTACCCTCGGTGATATCGCCAGACAGGTTACGGATACCGGAACGTCCCGCCAGCAACCTCTGCCAGACTTCTTCCACTGCACAACCCAGGGGGCTGACAATGCCCATGCCTGTGACGACGATTCGCTTTTGACCTTCGGCAGTCATCATAAAAACCTCTTCATTTCTCAGTCGACATCCACTGACAACAGCATGCGTCTGCTGACTTACGCCAGCCTCGCTGTTTCAGTTTGGACCTGTTTGTCAGGATGGATCTTGAACCAGATGGAATACATCGCCGGCAGAAACACCAGCGTCATGATGGTGCCGACGAAGGTCCCTCCGATCAGCGTGTAGGCCAGCGTCCCCCAGAACACGGAGTGTGTCAGGGGGATGAATGCCAGGATGGCCGCCAGCGCCGTCAGCAGCACCGGCCGGGCCCGTTGCACGGTGGCCTCGATCACCGCGTGGAACGGGTCCAGCCCTTCTTGCGCGTTGTGGTGGATTTGCCCAATCAAAATCAGCGTATTGCGCATCAAAATACCCGAGAGCGCGATCAGGCCGACCAGGGCGTTGATTCCAAACGGCTGCTGGAAGATCAGCAAGGTCGGCACCACGCCAATCAATCCCAGCGGCGCGGTGAAGAACACCATGACCATCGCCGAGATTGAGCGTACCTGGAGGATGATGATCAGCAGCGTCAGGGCAACCATGATCGGCAGCAGCGGCACGATCGCCTGGCCGGCCTTGCCCGACTCCTCGATGGCCCCCGCCTGCTCGATCCGGTACCCGTCAGGAAGGGTGTCCATGATCGGCTGCAGTTGTTTGAGGATTGCGCTCGATACGTCCGGTGGCTGCAAGCCTTCGGCAATGTCGCCGCGCACGGTAATGGTCGGCGTGCGATCACGCCGCCGCAGGATTGGGTCCTCCATGCGCACATCCACCTCGCCGACCTGGGACAGCGGAATACGCTGTCCCGCCGTGCCCACCAGGGTAAAACCTTCGATCTTGGCGGGATCGAGTCGAATATCACCTGCGGCGCGACCAACCACTTGCACCGAACGGATGTCCTCGCGAACCGCCGTAATCGGCACCCCCGTGAGCAGGAACTGCAACTGCTGGGCGACGGCATTCGAGGTCAGGCCCACCGCCTGCAAACGATCTTGATCAAGACTGAAATGCAGCGTCGGCGTCAGTGGCCCCCAGTCGGTATTGACGGTCCGCATCATCGGGCTCGCCTGCATGACGTCCTGTACCCGACCGGCGATCTCGCGCAACGTTGATGGGTCGGACCCCATGACCCGGTAGGCCACGGGGAATGGCGAATACGGACCAAACACCAGTTGAGTCACCCGCACCCGCGCCTCCGGGGCGAGCCCTTCGGCGACCGCTTCGCGAAGACGGAACTTGAGGGTTTCACGGGTCTCCTGGCTGCTCGTCAGCACCACAATCTTGGCGAAGGACGGGTCAGGAAGCTCCGGCGCCATCGCCAGGTAGAAGCGCGGCGCACCTTGACCGATATAGGCGGTGACGATTTTCGCCTCATCCTGTTTTTGCAACCAGGCCTCGACCTTGGCCGTGGCGGCGCTGGTCTGCTCGATGGAGGTTCCATAGGGCATCTGCACCTCGACCATCACCTCGGGACGGTCTGAGGTCGGGAAGAATTGCTTCTTGACCAGGCCCATGCCGAGAATCGCCACGACAAATGTCGCGACCACGGTGCCGGCCACCCACCATTTGCGCGCGATGACGCGGGTCAGGACCTGGCGAAAGCGATTGTAATGGCGGGTGTTGTAGATAGCCGCGTGACCGCCCTCGACCGGCTTGATGTCCGGCAATAGCTTCACCCCAAGATAAGGGGTAAAAGCCACCGCGACGACCCAGGAGGCGATCAGGGCGATGCCGACGATCCAGAACATGTTGCTGGTGTATTCGCCGGCGGTCGATTGCGCAAAGCCGTTGGGCATGAAGCCAATCGCCGTCACCAGGGTACCGGACAGCATCGGCGCGGCGGTGTGGCTCCAGGCATACGCGGAGGCTTTGATCCGGTCGTAGCCCTCCTCCATTTTTACCACCATCATTTCGATCGCGATGATCGCGTCGTCCACCAACAGCCCAAGCGCCAGGATCAGCGAACCCAGGGTAATCCGGTCGAAGTTCTTTCCGGTGGCCGCCATCACCACAAACACTATCGCCAGTGTCAACGGTACGGCGGCTGCGACCACAACGCCCACACGCCAGCCCATGCTGAGAAAGCAAACGAGCATGACAACCAGCAGCGCGACAAAAAACTTGACCATGAACTCACCGACGGCCGAGTCGATGTTCACGGCTTGATCGGTGACCTTGGTCAACGTCATGCCCAGTGGCATGCCTTCATTGATCTTGGTCGTCTCGGCGTCCAGTGCCTTGCCCAGGTCCAGGCCGTTCCAGCCCTCGCGCATTATGATCCCCAGCAGCAGCGCCTCTTCGCCGTTATTGCGAACCAGGAAAGTGGCCGGATCTTCATATCCGCGCTCGACTGTCGCGACGTCCGAGAGCTTCAGCGTGCGCCCCTGGATCGCAAGCGGTGTGTCGCGAATTTTCGCCAATTTATCGAAGGCACCGTCCACCCGCAGGACGACTTGCGGCCCTTTGGTTTCGATCGAGCCGGCAGGCGTGAGCAGATTCTGGCTGTTCAGCGCGGCGAAGATATCCTGGGGCGAGACGCCCAAGGTCGCCAGTCGATCATGGGAGAACGACACAAAGATTCGCTCGGGCTGCTCACCGATGATGTTGACCTTCTTCACGCCCGCCACATGCAACAGGCGCTGGCGCAACGCTTCGGCATCTCGCACCAGCAGGCGCTGCGGTTCGCCTTTGGCCTTCAGGGCGAACAGCGCGAAGGTAACGTCCGAATACTCGTCATTGACCATCGGCCCAATGACGCCCGCCGGCAGCCGAGTGGCCTCATCGTCGAGTTTCTTGCGCGCCTGATAGAACTCCTCCTGCACTTGCGAGGGTGGCGTGCGATCGACCAGCGAGACCATGGTGAAAGCCAGACCTGGACGGGTGTAGGTTTCCGTGCGGTCGTACCATTTCAGTTCTTGCAGGCGCTTTTCCAGCGGCTCGGCGACTTGGTCCTGCATCTCCTGGGCAGTCGCGCCCGGCCATGCAGTGATGACGGTCAACTGCTTGACCGTAAACGGCGGGTCCTCGGCACGCCCCAACTGGAAGAACGCCAAGGTACCCGCGACGGCAATCAGAAAGATCAGGAACACGGTAATGGAGCGCTCGCGAACGGCGAGTGCCGATAAATTGAGACTCATTGACGGCCCCCGGCAACCTTCACGTCACCCTGTGGGCTCAGTCGCACTTCCTCGCCATCGCGCAGTAGATGCGCGCCCAGCGCGACAATGCGCTCGCCAACCTTGAGCTCACCTGCAACTCGGGCAGCGTCGTCACTCAAGCCCAGGACCTGAACAGGCCGCCAGCTGACTTTCGCCGGTTCGCCGGCAATGACCCACACACCGGTTCCCTTGCCTGGGTCATAGAGGGCAGCGATCGGAACTTGCAGGACCGGCCCTTGCGCGGCGTCTTCGGCGATCCGAAGGGTGACGGTCGAACCCAGCGGCGCATTGGCCAGCCCGCCCGCCAATACATACCGCGCCTCAAAGGTGCGTGTCACAGGGTCAGCCGAATCCGACAGCAGCCTCAGCTTGGCAGTGACAGCAGCCGAGGTGTTGCCGTAAAGCGTCGCCTGCGCGGTGGACCCTGCGGCCGGACGCAAGGTTTCTGGCAATTGCACGATGGCTTCGCGCTGACCGGCCCGTGCCAGTCGAACCACCGGCTGCCCAGGGCTGACCACCTGCCCGGGTTCGGCGAGCGTCTCCATGACCACGCCATCGGCGTCTGCCAGCAGTACGGCATAGCCCGACGCATTCCGGGCCACGTCAGCCTGAGCTTGCGCGGCGCTGAGTTGTGCCTTCGCGGTATCGGCTGCGGCTTTGATCTGATCGTAACCCGATGCGGAAATGGCGCCCGCAGCCACCAGATCACGATAACGAGCCTCGTCATCTGCGGTCTGTTTGGCTCGGGCTTTGGCGGCAGCGACAGCTTCTTGCTGCGCTCGTGCTTGCAAGCCTAAGTCGATGGGATCCAGACGCATGAGCGGCTGACCACGCTTAACGCTCTGACCGGTATCGACCAGACGCTCAAGCACCTTGCCCGACACTCGGAAACCCAGGTCACTCTGGACGCGAGCCGCCACGACTCCGGTGAATGAACGCCAGAGGCCAGACGAATCCTGAACTTCGGAGACCCTCACCAAAGGGGCGAGCGTGCGCGGATCTTGGGCGGTGGAAGAGTCGCCACACGCCGTCAGGACGAGAGGCAACAAGCAAGCGGCAAGGGTGACAGGTCGAAGCCGGCGCATAGATTCCCTACTTGAAGAATAGAAACAGGTGTCACATTCTCTGGCGTGTGACCAATACTGTCAATGGTCACAACCATTGCGACCAAAGCCCGTATTGCAGTTTTCTCAGCACCTATTGCGACCAAAGCCTCCACGGATAGCACCCACCGATAAGGCGTTCATTGACAGGAAGTGACCAATATATAATATGGTCACACATCAGTCTCCACTTCAGGAATCTCCATGTCGCCACTGCACCCCGCTGCTCTGATACTGAGTGCCAGTTTGATGGCAGGCTGCGCCGTTGGTCCGGACTATCACCGTCCGGACACTGCGCTATCGGACCGTTTCCTCGGTCAGCCCTCTGTCGAACAGCGGCCCGCGACGATGCCGGCCAGTCTCGTAGCTTGGTGGGAAGGCTTTGATGACCCCGCGCTGACCGAATTCGTCGCCAAGGCACTTGAGCAGAACCTGGACCTGGCGCAGGCCTCGGCGCGCGTCGCGCAGGCGCGGGCCGGCCTGGGTGCGGCCAATGCCGCTTTGCTGCCCTCGGGCAATATCAGCGGCCAGGCCGCGCGCGCCTATCAGTCAGTCGAAACCCCACTCGGCCAGGTGCTGAATTCAACGCCTGGCTATGATCGGTATGGAAGCACTTACGAACTCAACCTCGGGGCCAGCTGGGAGGTCGATTTGTTTGGCAGCCTGCGCCGGTCACGCGAGGCCGCCCTGACCGAATACCAGGCGTCCGCAGCGGGCGCCACGGCCACCCGCCTGGCCGTCGCTGCGCAGACCGCCGACATCTACATCACTGTCCGCGGATTGCAGACCCGTTTGGGCATTGCGAACCAACAGGTCAAAACGCAACAGGAACTGCTGGAGAAGGTCCAACTGCTCTACAGCAAGGGCCTCGCCGCCAGCTATCAGGTTCGCCAGACCGAGGGCGCCTTGGCACAGGTCCAAGCGACAGTGCCGGTCCTGCAAATTGGCCTGGATGCTGCGATGAACGCACTGGACATCATGCTCGGCACGCCGCCCGGCACGCATCGCACACAACTGGCCAATGCGCGGAGCATTCCTCTGGCACCCCAGATAACCGCCATGGGAACGCCTGCCGATCTGCTGCGCCGCCGGCCCGATCTCATCGTGGCCGAGCGCCGTCTAGCGGCCTCCAATGCACGCATCGCAGAGGCCGTTGCTGAGTACTATCCAAAATTCTCCCTCAGCGCGCTGCTCGGTAGCGCCACAGCCGTATCCGCCGGCAACCTTTTTACCGGCGGCGCCAGTCAGTCGGCGGGTGTATTGGGACTGCGCTGGAGGCTCTTCGACTTTGGCCGTATCAACGCACAAATCGATCAAGCCAAAGGACAGGAAGCCGAGGCCCTGGCCGCTTATCGCCAGTCCGCGCTGCGTGCCAGCGAGGATGTCGAGAATGCGTTCTCCTCCTTGGTCAATCGCGAAGCCCAGGCAACCACCCTCACCGCAGCAGAGACGGCCCTGACTCAGGCTCGTCAATCCTCGTTCATTGCCTATGAGAAAGGCACCGCCAGCCTCATCGACGTCCTGCAAGCCGACGAAACACTGCTGCGAGCTTCCGATGCCCGAGCGCAAGCGCGAACCGAATCGGCACGAGCGGCGGTCGCCGCGTTCAGGGCACTGGGTGGTGGCTGGCAGCCTTCTCACGCCGAGCCTGTGGCAAGTCGATGACGTAACCAGGTGACGTGGCACCACCTGCGCGCCCTCCTCCTTCAGCTAAAACCAGCAGAGAACAGCAATATGAAAACGAACGATAACTCTTGGGTGCTCATCACGGGCGCGTCGAGCGGATTTGGCGAGGAATTTGCCCGGCAGTACGCAGCACAAGGGAAATCGCTGGTCCTGGTAGCACGCCGATTGGATAAACTTCAGGCGCTGTCGGCGCAGTTGCGCGAACGCTTCGGCGTTGAGGTGCTCGTCGAGCAAGTCGACCTGTCCTCGATTCCGGCGATCATCGAACTGCATCAGCGACTGAGCGAGCGTGGTGTCGTGATCGATGTGCTCATCAACAATGCCGGTCATGGCTTGCAAGGGCCCTTTCTGGATCAATCCGTAGAACAATCCCTGGCCATGATCGATTTGGACATTGCCAGCCTGACAGCATTGACGCGCCTTTTCGCGACTGACATGCGGGCCCGAAAACGCGGACATATCCTGATGGTTGCCAGCCTGCTGGCCTTCCAGGGCGTGAAGAATTTCGCCGTTTACTCTGCCGCGAAGGCCTATGTGCTTCGCTTCTCTGACGCGCTTCATCGTGAACTCAAAACCGACGGCGTCGTCGTGACCGCACTTTGCCCCGGGATGTCGGACACCGGATTTGCACAAAGCGCCAGGCAAAAGCTCACACCGGCCCTGAAAATGGTGATGATGCAGCCCCAGCCCGTTGTCGCTGCGGGAATCCGTGCGCTGCAAGCCGGACGCATGAGTGTCGTGCCAGGCTTTGGCAACAAAGCGATTACGGTCTTGACCTGGGCCACGCCTCGCCGGTTTCACCAAGGCATCATGGCGCACGTCATGGGCGTCTGAGTGGGCGATGTGAAGGCCTTCCCGAAGGGAAAGGAATGCCTACAAAAAGGCCGGAGGCAACCTGTGCCCCCGGCCTTTTCGTTATCGTAAAGCGGCAATCAATCAGAAACGATAGCTGACAGAAGCACCGAGGCCGCTGGCACTGTTCTTATACGTGGAGCTGTAGGCGCCCCGGGTCGCTGAGGTGTGATTGACCTGCACGCTCTCTTCCCACAGATAAGAATAGGCAACGTCGATCGTGACATCGTCCACCGGCGTCCAGCCTGCACCGAAGCTGATCACCGTCCGGTCGCCCGTAGGAATACGTGGCCCGCGGTCGGTGTTGTTGGCGGGCGACTGGTCGACTGACAAGCCTGCGCGAAGCACCCACTGGTTGTTCAACCGGTACGCCGTACCGATGGCGTGGGCCCACGTGTCATGCCAGTTCTGCTCTTCGGCAACGGTGCCCAGCGAGCCACTGAGCAAAGGAGGCAAACCCGAGTTCTGGATGACCAACTCCTTGAAGCGACTCCAGCGTGTCCAGGTGCTCCCCGCATAAAGCGTCCAGTCATCGTTGAGCTGATGAGTCACCGAAAAGTCCACCGACTCCGGTGTATCCACATCCAGCGAAGCGTCATAGCTCTGGCCGCTGACGCCCAGCAAGCTGAAGACTCCACCAGTAACCTTAGTCTTGGCGTCCAAGTGGTAACTGACTTTGGAGTGGTACGTCAGACCCAAGCGGGTTCGGTCAGTAGCCTGCACCAGGATCCCCGCGTTGAAACCCAGGGCCGTGTCGTCGCCGGTGCTTTTGAGTTTTCCATCATTGCGCCCAGGGCTGAGTGGATTGGGCACCATCCCGGACAACTCACCGCTGATACGGTTGATGGTAGGACCGAACCCGATCGACACTTTGTCGTTAAAGGCATAGCTGATAGTGGGCTGGAACGTGAGGGTCGTGACCTCGCTTTTGTTGGCGTAATAACGCCCGGCGAAACCGCTGCCATAGTCGGTAATCAGGCCGAAAGGAACATAAAAACCAACACCGAACGCCCAGTGCTCATCAATGGGTTTGACGTAGTAACCCATCGGCACCGTGGTCGTTGGCACCATATCGCCGTCCTGCTGGCCACCGAAGGTGCTGCGAGTCTGGCTGATGTCGGACTTGGCGAAAAGCGTCGCCGCCCCCAGACTGACCTGCTCCCTCTTCAAGCGAGACATGCCCGCCGGATTGCCAAAAACGGTGCTCGCATCTTCAGCAGAAGACGAGCGACCGGCAAACCCGGATCCCATCCCACTGATGCTTTGCTCATTGAGCGCGAAACCGCTCGCCAGCACATGAGAAGTGGCGAGCGCAACAGCGAGACCTAGCGGGGTCTTGAGCCATATTTTTTTCATTATTAGAACTCTTACAGCAGTAGCTGAGGTGAATGAAGCGGGTGGTTGTGTTATGTGAAAATTGCCACGGTCTGACGCGCCCAAAGCACTCGTCGACCGCTTTCGTCCCAGATTTCCATATCTTGCAATGAGTAACCTTCCAGAGCCTGCTGGCTGAAAGAACTGATGAGAAACCATTCACCAGCACCGGCCGGCTGCGGTAGATCAATCATCCAGGACGCAGAGCTGATGGCGGCGGGCTCGGTGAAGCAGGTCATGGCGGCTGGCGGCAAACTGTCAGCGAGCGCAACCAAGGCGACGGCGGGGTCCACGCCCTGTGCATCCAGGTGGCGCACCCACATCAACAGTTCGGGATTTTCTGCGCCAGATACTGGCAATGAACCGCCCGCCACGCGCATCTCGAAGTTATGGGCGCAGGCCGGTGCGACGTTGCTATCCAGAACCAGCGTGGAGTATTTGGATGGCCCCTCTACAAGCGGTCTTCCCCAGGAGTTGTGGCTGATTTTGCTTTCGCGCGGCTGAGCGAATAACAGCGTGGTGCGCAGCGCCAGGTCATCGCCCGACATACAGTCGACCGCTACCGAGGTGACTGACCGCCCTTGACGCAACACGCTGGTTTCGAATGTCTGGGCCTGTGTGACAGGGCCAATGAACGACACCTGGGCTGACCTGAACGGCGGAAAATCTGTCGGACACTCACGCAAAACCGCTTGCAGCGACAGCGCCGCAGACAGGCCCCCAAAGACCGTGCGCCCCTGTAGCCAGTTGGGTGGTGCAATAAAAGGTGAGTCTGGATCGAATTGCTGCAGCATCTGGGCAAAGCTGGTCATATCAACGCTCCCCTGAACTGACCGGTCGTGATCCCCACCAAGCAGCACGCAGGCGTCGCCCTCTCCCAATCGAAACGGTGGATGGAATCGGTGAAGACCTAAGCTGAAGGCGGCGCTGGATCATGGCGATCTCTTGAGAACAGATGCGCCATACTTATTCATGTGACCATTTGTGTCAACAGTCACAATCCAGACAAATAGACACCTTCATCAGAAGGTAAAATCGCAGGGACCACGGGGATAGGTTGCAACGGCAATGCGGCCCTCAGCCGAAGCTCAGGGCATGAGGCTACGCAGGATGAGATTGGAGGTGAGCGTCGGGGCATCCTCGATGCGATCGAGGTTGTACTGCAACAGCAAAGGATTGACGAAAGGCTGGAGCGCCAGATGTATCGCGTCTACCGTCTCGTCCAGTGGCGTCCTGCGCTCGAACTCACCGAGTTCTCGCCCCTCTCGTACGATCTGCAGAACAAAGTCTTTGATCCGGGCATTATAAACCTGCGAGCTTGGCCAACGCTCCGAGGCCGAGAACGCGGCGATGTCATAAAGCTTGCGGTCGTTGAAGAACAGGTCCGCGCCCGTGACCATC
The DNA here is from genome assembly GCF_901007645.1 of Pseudomonas sp. FG-3G. NCBI lineage: Bacteria > Pseudomonadati > Pseudomonadota > Gammaproteobacteria > Pseudomonadales > Pseudomonadaceae > Pseudomonas > Pseudomonas sp. FG-3G. The sequence goes on along the minus strand of NZ_CAAKGZ010000019.1, from coordinate 47,570 downwards.
AGTGTTTTGACCATGCGTCTAAAGCGCTCCGTAGGTGAGAGGCCTTCCACGTTGATGGCCTGCTCCACGGCGGCAACGATTTGCGCCAGACAATTTTTGCAAATGGCTTCGCCGATTGCCTGCTTGGAATCAAAGAACTTGTAGATGTAAGCCTTGGAAAACCCGATGGCCTTGGCCAGGTCGGACACCGTGGTCTTGCCGTAACCGTATTGACTGAAATGCTCATTGGCCGCCGCGACAATCTGGTCTCGGATGTCATGGTCGACTGGGCCACGGACGCTGGGGGATATTGGCTGGTTCATGCGGTCAGCTTACTCACCTCAAAGGCGGTTGACAACTTGTGACCACATTGTAATTAAGTCACATATCTGGCGATTTGGCTGGATAGCCGTTTGCATGTCAGGAGCTGCCATCGGCGCAACTGCCCTGCTGTACCGGGCGTATCTGGGACTCGCCTCCAATGCTTTTCCTCATCGCTGCGCAAGCTGACGTAGCACCGGGTGCTAACGTCAATTACGATAATCCGCACCGCCCGCCCCCCCCCAAAAAAATAGTTGGAAGGTCAATCTGTGCATCTGAACCGTTGGAGTTACACCCTATTGGCCTGTCTGCTGCCGCAGTTGAGCTCGGCCAGCACACTGCACATAGACCCTCGAGCCGAGAGCCTTTACCAAAAAGCTGTCCCCTACCTACTACAAGCGAATTCCAAGCTCGAAGCAGTGACCGCTGATACTCCAGCTACAAGCGAAGAGGAGCGGCAGCGCTCCCTGACCTTAGCGGAAGAAGGAGGACTATTACTCAAGCCCGCGTTTGCTCTTCTTGAACAAGCAGCGGTCCTTGATCATCCCGTAGCTCAATATCGTCTCGGACTGATCTACGTGATGCTGTCTCCAAGCGAAGTGATCAAAGAGAAAGCTTGTCCCTTGTTTGAACGAAGCCTCGCCCAAGGCTTTGCTCCACCGGCACTTGAAATTGCCTACTGGTGCTTGGCATTCACCGATACGCCCGAGTACCAAAAAGCCTTGAAGGCCACAGAAACCAGCATGCCACTTTACGAAAAATATTTTCCTCAGCCTGTTGTCAGGCTTGAGTGCAGGCGTGAAGAACCTGTGGGCTTCGCCATGCAGTGGGGCGATGGTCGGGATTACCAGGCAGAAATCTACCGGCTACAAGGCGATAGCAATCGCGCACAGCGCTTGGAGTATTACCAGAAAGCTATCGATATCAATGACTGTTACAGGGCAAAAAAACGCATGGAATATCTTAAATAGTCTTTCGTACGCAACTGTGCCGGTTCGGTGTTCATCACTTAATCTGCGGAGCATCAAGGGGAACATCAAGGATGAAGGTTGCGCCCTGTCCAGCCCCGTCGCTGTACACGGTCAAGCTGCCCCCCATTTCCTGCGCGGCCAGCGCGCAGCTGTGCAGGCCGAAACCGTGACCGTCTTTGCGAGTAGTGAAGCCATGGGAAAAGAGCCGCGCCAGATGCTCTGGTGCAATCCCATTGCCGTTGTCGGTCACGGTGATACGCAATGCTGGCCCGTCAGCCAGGAAGGCGCTGAACGTGATGCACGGGCTGCGATCGATCACGCCGTTCATTGCTTGTTTGGCATTGCGGATCAGGTTCACCAGAATCAGCAGCATCCGGTGCCGGTCCAGCGGCAGCAAGGGCAAGTCGGCAATGTCCTTGACCACCGTCACCTCCTGGCGCGCCAGTGATCCAGCACTCATGCGCAAGGCATCATCGATCAACTCCGGGACCGGTACTGTCTCGACGATACTGACAGCAACGGCATAGGACTGCTGGGCAGCGACAATGGTTTTGATGTGGTCAATGCCCTTGGTGAGTTGCCCGAGCTCTTCGATGATGCCCTGTTGCTCTATCGCCACCACCTCCGCCAGCTTGAGCAGGTAGCCGGGCAGCATCTTTCCTTTGTGGTCTGTGGTGAGAAAATCGCTCAAGTCATGGACGTGTTCGTTCATCATCTGAGCCACCTTGCCCAGCCCCTGGGCTTTGGAGGTGCGCATCAGGCTGCTGACCAGTTCTGCCGATACGTTCACGCTGTTAAGGACGTTGCCGACGTTGTGCAGCACAGTCGTGGCGATTTCGGCCATGCCCGCCTGACGGGATTTTGCATGCAGTTCGGTTTGCACGTGACTCATGCGGAGCGCCGCGCGCACGCGAGCCATGAGCTCCAGCGGCGAGAAGGGTTTGGCGATATAGTCATCGGCGCCACTCTCCAGCCCGGAGACGCAGGCCTCGCTACCGCCACGGGCGGTCACCAGGATCACCGGTAAATGGGCAAAGCCGGCGCTGGCTTTGATTCTGGCTGTCAGGCCAAATCCATCGAGTTTCGGCATCATTACATCCGAAACGACCACATCGATGGGTCGACGCTGCAGGAGTGCCCAGGCCTGCTCGCCATCAACTGCGGTGGCGACGATGTAATCGTTTTGCAAAAGTTCTCTGAGATAGCTGAGCATTTCCGGGCTGTCGTCGACCACCAGCACTCTGGATCGCAAGGCGTGTTCCGGGTGCTGCGCGTCGCCTGCGCCTTGCGTCGCGACTTGGTCGTTGCGACTGCCTTGGTGGCCGTCGTCGAAACGCAAGTGGCGCTGCTCAATAGTGCTTGTTGTGCTCGATGACGATCGCTCCTGCATATTGCTGGCTTCGCTCGGCACGGTGTTTTGCTCGGCCCCCAGCGGAAGTCGAACAAAGAAGCACGAACCCCGTCCAGGCTCGCTGTTCACGCCCACTTCGCCCCCCATCAGTTCGGCCAGATCCTTGACCAGGGCCAGACCGATGCCTGTGCCGCTGTAGTGGCGCGTGGCGGAATTGTCGATCTGGGAAAAACGCTGGAACAGCAACGGCAGTTTGTCAGGCGCAATGCCGATCCCCGAGTCTTGCACCGCGAGTTCAAAACGCTCGCCATCAATCAGCGTCACTGCCAGGTGCACGGTGCCGCCAGCGGACGTGAACTTGATGGCATTGCTCACCAAGTTGAGAAGAATCTTCTCGAAGTGTCGGGGGTCCAGGAACACCGTGCCGAGCGCAGGATCGATGCTGCTGGTCAGGGTGCAGCCTTTTCCCTCGGCCACCATGGCGGCATCCTCGGCCAGCACACCCACCATCTTGTTCAAGTCAATTGGCGCCGGACACACCTCAAACTTGCCCGCTTCGGCTTTGGAGAAATCGAGAATATCATTCACCCGGTTCATCAAGCGCAGTGCGTTGCGTTGGGCGCGGTCGATTTGCACATGCCAGTCCGCCGGCGGGATGGTCGCCGCCGAGAGCTGCTCCAGGGGGGCGAGAATGAGGGTCAGGGGGGTGCGCAGTTCGTGGCTGACGGTGGCGACGAAATCGCTCTTTGCCTGGTTGGCCGTCTCGGCCTGGTTGCGCGCCTGAATGAGCTCGACGGCCTGCGCCTCCAGCACCTCGGTCTGTTGATGCAGCGTGTCGGTCCGTTCGGCGACCATTCTCTCCAAGGAGGCCTGCACTTGCTGTCGTTCGGCTTCAGCCTCAGCCTCCAGCACCCGGATGCGCAGGGCATTCTCCTGGAACACCCGTACGGCGCGGGTCATGATTCCAATCTCGTCACCGCGTCCGGCACTGGCGATCTCGGCGTTCAGGTCGCCGGCCGCAAGCCTGCGCATGACCGAGGCCAGGGCCACGATGGGCTGTGCGATAAATCGCGACGTGCTCCAGGCGATGGCGCCGGCTAGCAGGATGGCGACGGTACCTGCAATTATCGTCGCAAGCATGCCGCGATCATTGTGGACCAAGGCGTCGGAACGCGCTTGACCCGCGAAGCGCGCAACCAACTGGCCGGCGCTGCGAGCCTCGTCGCGAACCTGATCGCGTGCATCGCTCAAAGCGTTGCTCGCCTGATGGAACCTGGCGAACGCCGCCCGGTAGCCGGCAATCTGATCGCTGACCGTCAGGGGCGTAGCCTTGGCTTGTAGCCCCACGGACGAAGGCAGAACGCGCGCGAGACGGGAAAGTTCATCAAGGATGTGGCCGACAGAGCTGGCGACCTCCGCTGACGGTGACAGGCGAAACGACAGGGTCTGCGCCTCCAGGGTGGCAACACGCTCGGCGAAACGCTTGGACAACGCGGCGGCATTGTGCAGCAAGCCGGTGGCAGCCTGAATGTCGCTTGCATCATGAGCAACGCGCCCATCCACCTCACTCAACATTGCCTCGAGGTGCTCGACCACATTCCCGACGACGGCGAGCTGCCGCAACGCCTCGCCTCCCCGCAACTTGGGCGCCTCGCCAAGGTGCTCTACCGTCACACAGGTAGCAACGACCGCTGTCGCCAACTGGTCCAGGGGCTCTCTCTCCTGCGGCTCCCCCATCACCTCGCGCAATTGCTCGACCACCGGCGGGAGTGCCGCGCAAGCGCTGTGCGCCGCGGCCGCCCCATCACCGGTCACCAGCATCTTGGCCACATTGGCGATGATGATCCGTTCGCCGTTGCGCAGGATATCCAGGATGCGATGGGCGCTTTCAATGTTGCTCACCTGCGCCTGGTGCTCAGCGGTGCGGGCGTCAAGCCCCTTCAGCCCATCGGCGATGCCCTGTTCGACCAGGATCGTCGCCTCTCGCATCCGGCCGTAGTGGGCTGTCATGTTCTCCGTTTCGCCATCCATGGTCAGGGTCGCCGCCCGCAAAGCGGCGATCGCCGCGGCGAGCCTGTCCAGACCGCCCTTGAGCGATTGCGCCTCTGCCACCGCAATGGCGGTAAGGCCGGCAATAGCGGTCGCCACCATGCCTTCGGCTTGGGAGAGGCTTTCCTGGTCGCGGGTGGCGATGAAGTTTTCCACCCGCTCGGTGGCCCCGTTGACCGAGGCCAGAATTTCTGCGGAATGGCTGGCCGAATCCACCGAACGAACCATGCCTCGCAGGCCATAGAGGTTGACTAGCGATACCGCCAGCATCAGAAACACCAGTGCGGCGACTGCCAGCCCGATCCTGACGGCAATGGGCCTGTCCGTGGTGGGTCTGAATGTCAGCACCGCGCCTCGCCTCCTCGCTCCCCGCCCACCACTACTGCTTCGTCACCTCCCGCAAAGGCGCCGGCGGCGCCGTATGGTTGATGGCCGCGTCGATCATCGCCGCAACAGAAGCCTGGCTGTAGAAAGGATTGGCGGCGCCGCCCACCGGCATAGTGGCGAGCCAAGCGTCCAAGTCCTTCGCATCGATGCGTACCAGCGGCACCTCGACGAACTTCGGCACTTGCTTGCCCGCCAGAATCTGCTGGGCCACCCAGAACCCCACCTGGGAAACGCTTGGGGAGGCGGAGACCGAGACGGTCTCGTAGCCATTGGCATCGCGCTCCTGCTTCCACAGGGCAAGTTCGTCCTGACGGTTCCCCATCACAATGATCGGCAAAGGGCGCCCCGCCGCCTTGAACGCCATGGCCGCGCCATAACCGTCGCCCCCCTGAGTCGCGACGGCATCAATGCTGGGCAGCGACGGCAGTGCCAGCGCCACCTCCTTGCGTGCGACGGACGCCGTCCAGTTCCCGTACACGGTCTTGGCGAACCTCAAGCCCGGGTAGTCGCTGGCGGCCTTGCGAATGCCGTCGCTGATGTTTTTATCGGTGGCATCGCCGGCAATGCCGCGGATCTCCAGCAGTGTTCCGTTCCCCTTGAGACGCTCGGCGATATAATCCATTTCCACGCGGCCCATGGCGGACCAGTTGTAGTCCACGGTATAGACGCAGCTTTCGGTGACCAGACTGGCCATGACGACCACCACGATGCCAGCGTTGCATGCATCGCGAATCACCCCGTTGAGGGCCGTGTCGGACGCGGCCAGGATGACGATGGCGTTCACGCCTTTGACGATCATGTCCTGGATATGGGCCGCCTGTTCCGCTGCGGAGTTATTGGCGCTGACCACCGGAGCCTCGCGGACCAAGCCATCCTTTTGTGCTTGGGCCGCCACCTCCTGCCAGTTGCGCACCATCACTTTGCGGAAATCACTGCCCGCGTAGGAGTTGCTGAAGGCAATGCTATAGCTTGAGGTAGGGCCGCCGGCGATGCCGCCATCGGCAGCTTGGGCTGGATTGGCGACAACCATCGCCAGCCCGGTCACGCAGCCGGCGAGGCGCCATAAGATTTTGTGGAGTGGTTTAGTGTTCATGCGGCTCTCCATGTCCTTGGGATTTACCAAAAGTAATCCACCTGCATTTGCCGACAGTCTGGATCGACTGCTCGACCTGGTTGGAGAAGTCGGCCTTCAGATTGGAGATCGTCGACCCTGTGAATGAAGCGCCCAAACGCTCACGAACTGAGGAGATATTGCCCATTGATCAAGCTGCGCCCCTGGGCACCGGTTACCGGATTGCTCATTCGGTCATTCCAATCATAGAACCGGGCACGAAGAACCAGAGACATACAGACTCCTTTCCTTGGCGGCTGAAAACCGAAATCAGTACATTGCCTGCAGTGACACTGAGCATAGTCTCAAGGTGCCCACTTCGCTCGCGGCCATGAAGGATTTCAGCGAGACTCTGCTTGTCGTGATGGGCGGGAGTCGACCAACAGAGCAGATCCTAACCTTCCTCCTTGGACTCAAGCGCACGGTAGTGGTCAATCTTGACTTGCAGTGCAGCAACGGCCTTTTGCATGGCAGCAACTTCGGCCTGTACATCCTGTAAATGGCTCTCCAGCATCTGGCGGCGTTCGGCAATCGTTGAGTCCCCAGCGCTGCGCAGCTTGGCGAATGTTTGCATTTTGCCGATGGTCATGTGAGTGGTGCGTAAACGCAGCAGAAACTCCAGCCACGCCATATCAGTCGGCGCATAAAGCCGTTGCCCGCCGGCCGCACGGGCGACCGGCGCCAACAGGCCGATGCGTTCGTAGTAGCGCAGGGTATAGGCCGTAAGGCCAGTGCGCTTGGCGACCTGGTCAATCGTCTGGTAGGCGTTCATAAGCACAATCCTTGGCCATCGGTGTTCGGTAATGCACCCGTCCCGCTCACTCGGGAGGTGCGGCAACAACTTTGATGCCTCGTTTGGCAAACACTTCCCGCGCTGCGCTGATGCCATTCAACGCGCTGGGAAAACCAGCATACACCGCCATCTGGATGATGATTTCAACGATCTCCTCAGGTTTGCAACCCACATTCAGCGCCCCCTCTATATGCACTTTGAGTTGAGGTTGCGCGTTCCCTAATGCGGTGAGGGCCGCGATGGTTGCCAACTCGCGTGTGCACAGAGCAACACCAGACCTGGAAAACACATCACCATAGGCGAAATCGACTATCCATTCACCCAGCTCGGGCGATATATCGCTAAGCGACTTGACCACGTTGTTGCCGGTGGTCCCGGTGATTCTTTCCAGGGTCTCTACCCCTTTCACTCGTCGACTATCCGGTTCAGTTGCCGACGCCGGAATTGCGATTGCTGAAAGCACGAGCCCGGTTACAGCGCTCAGTTTTTTTAATGTCATGACCTGTCTCCTTGTTTAAGCCGCGCAACGGACCTGGCCGTTTTGGCGGTGCAACAAGGAGGCTATTGGTTAGAGTGCGCTCTAAGTCAAGCGCCAGTTGCTTTCAGCTAAAAGGGCCAGCAGCTAAAGGGAGCCCCCCCTCACATCATCGTCACACCACCGCAGTTGCAGCCGTTCTGGAACGCCAGGCAAAAGCCAACACCATCAGCAGCCCCAGACCCGCCATTGCCGCTCCAGCCAGGGAAATCGCCGGATAACCCAGCCCGGTATTGATCACCGCTCCGCCCAGCGCCGCACCCATCGCGTTACCCAAGTTGAAGGCGCCGATGTTCACCGCCGAGGCCAGATTGGGTGCGTCCTTGGCGGCTTCCATGACGCGCATCTGTAGCGGCGGCACCAGGGCGAAGCTGGCGATCCCCCATATCAGGATGGCAACGGCGGCCGGCAGCGGCCAACGCATCAGTACGGTGAATGCCAACAAGACCAGAATCAGCACGCTCAGCGAAACGATCAGGGTGCGATCTATCGAGCGGTCGGCGGCCTTGCCGCCCCACATGTTGCCCAGCGTCAACCCCACACCGAACAGCATCAGCATGGCGGTGATGTAGGCGGTTGATGCATGGGTTTCGCTGCTGAGGATCGGCGCGATGTAGGTGAAGACGGTAAACATTGCACCCGAGCCGACTACGGTCAGGGCCAACGCCCCCAGCACCGGTCCACGACCCAGCACCCGAATTTCGGCCAGTACACCGACGCTTTGTGGCGCCTGCAGGTTCGGTAGCGCGAACCACAACGCGGCCATGGTTACCACGCCGAGTCCGGTAATACCCCAGAATGCGGTGCGCCAGCCGAACAGTTCGCCAAACCAGGCGGCCAGCGGCACACCGCCGATGGTGGCCAGGGTCAGGCCCAAGAACATGGCCGCAACCGCCCCGGCGCGTTTCTCCGGGGCGACCACGCTAGCGGCGACGATGGAGCCGACGCCAAAAAACGCACCGTGGTTCAGTGAGGTCACCACTCTGGCAACCATGAGGCTGTAGTAATCGGTAGCCAGGGCTGACATCAGATTACCCAGGGTAAAAATCGCCATGAGTCCGATCAGCAGATAGCGCCGGGGAATCCTGCCGGTGGTCAGGGTCATCAGCGGCGCGCCGAGCAATACGCCCAAGGCGTAGGCACTGACCAACAAACCTGCGGCGGGAATGGATACGCCGAGATCCGCAGCGATGCCCGGCAACATGCCCATGGGGGCGAACTCGGTAACGCCGATGCCAAAGGCACCAATGGCGAGTGCGACAAGCGGTGGATTGATACGCATGGAAGGCTCCTTATCTATGCCGCCAATGCTACGATCCAACTTTTTCAGGCGGTAGATAGCATTTCTGGCAATCACCTTTGCGTACGGAGCACAAATGGACTTCAACGGCAGATCAGGTGAAATGAGCGTGTTCGCCACCGTGGCGCAGGAAGGCAGCCTGTCAGCCGCCGCGCGTGCATTGGGGCTGACCCCCTCGGCGGTCAGTCGGATCATCGCGCGTACTGAACAACGTCTTGGCACTCGCCTGTTGTTGCGCACCACCCGAGCGATCACCTTCACCGCCGAGGGCGAGGCTTACCTGCGCGGCGCCCGCCGTATCCTGGCCGACATGGCCGAGGTCGAAGAAGCCATCGCCGACCAGGGCGTGCCCCGGGGCCGTTTGCGGGTCAGTGCCGCCCTCGGCCATGGGCGCCAGACCATCGTTCCCTTGGTGGCAGCATTCAGCGCCCGCTACCCGAACATCGTCGTCGACCTCACCCTCGGCGACGAAGTGGTCGATATTCTCGGCGGCCAGGCCGACGTGGCGGTACGCTTTGGCCATCTGCCCGACAGCCCGCTGACCGCACGAAGGATCGGCGACACCGGCCAGGTCGTGGTGGCATCGCCCGAGTATCTGCAGCGCCACGGCATCCCCCGGGAACCGGAAGACCTGCTACGGCACAACTGCCTGCGCTTCAACTTCCGGCGTGCCGAACCCAACTGGCCGTTCATCCGCGAGGGAAATGAGTTTTCCCTGAAGGTCAGCGGCAACATCGAATGCAGCAGTGGTGAAGCGCTGGCACAACTCGCACGGGTAGGCGCTGGCATCGCGCGTATCGGCGATTTCACCGTAGCCGAGGACCTGCGGCGCGGCGATCTGGTACCGCTGCTGGAAGCCTGGAACCCCGGAGACCGGGAGCCGATTCATGCGGTGTTCGTAGGTGGTTCGGCAATGCCGGCGCGGGTGCGGTTATTCGTGGACTTCTTGCTGGAACATCACCGGATGTAAACGGGTAACGTCACTTGCCCCTTCCGGATGCTCGTAATGCTGTGGGAGTTTTACCTGACTGGAACAATCGGGAGCTATAGCCGAGATTGGCCGGTGGCGATTGGCGAGAGGCGGCTTTCGGCTAGAAGCGGACGATAGTCAGCTCAAACGTCTAGATCTAAACATCTAGGGCCTTTCATAGAAGACTTCAAACCCGGCACCTAGTCCCAGTTCAAGCCCCTCAAGGCGCCGGCAGCATCCATGCCGACGGCATTGTTGGAAGCATCATGTTCGTCAGTCCTAAAAGCTCCCCCCCTCAATATGGTAGACCTTCGGTTCTTCCGAAAAATATTCCTCCAGGCCCATCATGAACAGCCGATGGTCTTCACTCGCCTCGAAGCCCGGCGTGTGATCCTCAAGTGAAGCCCAGCGCACGATCAGGTTGAATTGCTGGGGGGTTTCAATCCCTTGCGCTAGCAAGTGGCCGCCGTAACCCTTTGCGCGGGTGAGCAAAGGGGCGACCTCGGCAAATGCGTGTCTGAACGCTTCAATGCGTTCTTTGTGAACGGGGAGCAGAGCGATTTCATAAATCATGGCATTCCTCCAACAAGCTCAGTTGATTAAAAGTACGCACTCACGAGATGAGCGATGGCTCGACTGCAATCGCGATTTTTCCCTGAAGGCCGTTGTTGGGGCTCTCCAGTCGAGCGTGGGCAAGCCCAATGTCGGCCAGCGAATAGACCGCGCCAACGTGCGGGCGCAGTTGGCCGCGCTCTACCAATGCGCTCAACTCATCAAGTTTGCCGCGGTTTTGTCGGGTAAAAACGAAGTGATAACTCGCGTTCTTGCCCCACGCCTGAACAAGGTTTTGCGGCTGGGCAATGTCCACAATCGAGACTAGGCGGCCGAGTTGGGCGAGCACGTCGGGGCTACGCGTCAGTGTGTTGCCGCCGATGGTGTCGAACACCACATCCACGCCGTGACCACCGGTTTCGCGCATGATCGCGTCGACGTAATCCTCCTTTTCGTAATCGATGAGCACATCGGCACCCAGGCTGCGTGCGAACTCAAAGTTTGCTTCGCGCACGGTCGTGAAGACCCGCGCTCCAATGGCTTTTGCCACCTGGATCGCGACATGCCCTACGCCTCCCGCGCCGCCGTGTATCAGAATGCTCTCCCCCACTCTGAGCGCCGCTCGCACGGTCAGTGCTTCCCACACTGTCCCGCCAACCAGGGTCAGACTTGCTGCCTCAAGGTGGCTCAGTGATTGCGGTTTACGCCCGATGATGCCTTCGGCCGCAACGTGGTACTCGGCATAACTGCCTGGGCCGTCGAAAATTTGCGGGGTGTACCAGACTTCGTCTCCCGGAGCGAAGCTGGTCACACCCGGCCCGACTTCTTCGACAACGCCCGATACGTCGTGTCCGGTAATGGCCGGCAGTGGCACCAGGTCGGCATAGTCGCCACGTCGAACCTGATAATCCAACGGGTTGATCGAGGTTGCGTGTACCCGGACCAGGACCTGTCCCGCGCCCGGCACGGGCTTGGGCACGTCGCGGAGTTCGAACGACTCAGGACCGCCAAATGACTTCAGTATCATCGCTTTCATGGTAAATCCTCGCATCTATAAAATTGAATATCGAGATATCTCGATATGTTACGGTAAAAAAATTACAAATCTTTCCCTATGACCTCGGCAAGCGCGCTGATGGTTGCTTCATTGCGTTTGTAGTAGGTCCACTGACCGATGCGCCTGACTTCGACCAGGCCCACTCGTTGCAACGTGGCAAGATAACCCGACACCGTTGACTGCGACAGTCCGATACCCTCTTGAATACTACTGACGCAGACGCCGACCGTGAGAACGTCACCCTCATCCTGCGGAGGGAAGTTCTTTACGGGATCCTTCAAACCTTTCAGGATTTGAAGACGCGTAGGGTTCGAGAGGGCTTTGAATATTTCGATCAGTTCCATGCGCTCAGGATATCGAGATTTACCGATATGTCAATACGAAAGGTTAGAATAATTTGGGGGTTCGCATTGCCAACGGTTTCACAGGTTGGAGCGAGTGCCTGCTTCTAGCCGAAAGCAGCCTGTGGTCATGAGTGAAGGCTTTTCTGAAAAAAACCACGATAACGGGCCAAGCAGGTCAAAAGCGTCAAGGGCGAATTCACCGCCCTCTTTGACGCTACCCATGACTGGTTCTGGTGCGATCGCAGCAACGACGACAGAGGCCGCGAATGCAGCCTCTCGGAGCGTCAGGTGAAATCGTCTTTAGCGTATTCACACAGCTTGCAAACGGCGCCCTCCTTATCGAGGGTAACTTCAGAAATCAACGGTGGCCGACACTTTGAGCGTGCGCGGCGCACCTTGAGTCAGGTAGCCACCGTTGGCAGAGGCCCAGTAGTGCTCGTCGGCGACGTTCTCTAGCATCGCGTTGAAGGTCAGTGCGCGGCCCTCCAGTTGCGTCCGATAGCGTGCGCCGAGGTCGACACGGGTCCAGGCAGGGATGCTGTATTCGTTGGCGCTGTCGACGAACTGACCGCCGGTGCGCAGCAGCAGGCCGTTCAGGCTCAACCCGGGCAAGCCGGGCACATCCCAGTCGGCGCCCAGATTGAACTGGAACTGCGGCACACCCACCGCCTGGTTGCCATCGTCGCGGCCGCCGGCTGTGCCGCGCAGCTCGGCTTTGGTCCAGGTGGCGCCGCTCAGCAGGCGCAGGCCGTCCAGCGGCTCGCCGAACAGACTCAGTTCCACGCCGCGATTACGCTGCTCGGCATCCACCCGGTAATAGCCGTCGCCGCCGAGCACGCCCTGCGGCTGTTCGATGCGGAACAGGCTGAGACTGCCGCCGAAGGTGCCCCAGTCGAGCTTGGCGCCCATCTCGATCTGCTTGGAGCGATAGGGCGCGAACATCTCGCCGCTGTTGAGCGCGGCGCCCGGCGCGGTCGGCCCCTGCTGCAGGGACTCGACGCGGTTGGCATAGAGCGACAGGAACTCGGTGGGCTTGATCACAAGGCCATAGGCCGGCGTGGTGATGCTTTCCTGATAGTTTGAGGTGCGGGCACCGCTGGCCGCGCTCCAGGCATCGGAGCTGATGGATTGGCGACGTACGCCCAGGGTCAGCAGCACGCGGTCGTCGAGCAAGCCCAGGGTGTCGGACACCGCCAGGCTGCGGTTCTGCACCTTGGCGGTGGTGTCCGGGTCGTGAATATCGCCGGAGACGCTGGTAGCCGGCGGCTCGGCGATGGGCTGGCCCTCATACAGATTGCCGAAGCCGCGACTGCCCGCCGCGGTGGACTCGAACGCGTTGCGCTTCTCCTGCCAGATGCCGTTGCCGGCCAGGTTGATGCGGTGACTGACCGGCCCGGTGGTGAGTTCGCCGCGCAGCCCCGTGACGGCGCTCAGGGTCTCCTGGTCCAGCGGCGAATAGAGACGACCGATACGTGCGTCGCCGTTCGCGCCGTAGACATAGTTGGAGGCGTAGATACCGTTCTCCCGCGTGTATTTGCCGCCTGCACTTAGGTATGCAGTCCAAGTGGGCGACAGGTCGTATTCGGCGCTGAACATGCCATAGGTATCTTCGAGCTGCGACCAGCTCCAGGGTTGCGCGTAGTTGTGGTCGGAGTCGGGTGCCGACGGCGTCTTGCCGTTGAGAGTGCTGGTAGGCCCCGTCGTGGTCAGATAGACCACCGAGCGCCCCTCGTTGACCCGTTGCTTCTGGTAACCGAGATCCGCAGACAGTCGCAGACGGTCGCCGCGGTAGTCCAGGCCGAGGGTGGCGAGACTGAAGCGCGAGTGCTCCTCGTCCACCGCTGTCTCGCCCTCGCGCTGGGCCAGGTTCACCCGTACGCCGAAGCGGTTTTCCTCGCCAAAGCGCTGGCCCAGGTCGAGGTGCCCACCCACTCGGTTGTCGCTGGCATAGTCCAAGGTGGCGCGGCGCGTGGGGCTGTCCTCGGCACGCTTGGAGACCACGTTGATCGCCCCGCCGACACCGCTGCCCGACGGCGACACGCCATTCACAAAGGCGTTAGCCCCCTTGAACACCTCGACCCGCTCGACCGACTCGGTGGAGATGATCTGTCGCGGCAGAATACCGTACAGCCCGTTGAAGGCAATATCGTCGCTGAACAGCTGGAACCCGCGCACAACGAACACCTGGGAGAAGTTACCGAAGCCGAACGACTGACGCACGCCCGGATCGCTGGCCAGCACCTCGGCCAGGGTCTGCGCCTGGCGCGTCTCAATCAGCTCGGAGGTGTAACTGGAGAAGGCGAAAGGCACATCTTGCATGTCCTGGTTGCCCAGCACGCCGATGCGGGCACCCCGCGCCGTCTGCCCACCGGCGTACTCGGCCGGCAGATCGACACGGCCGTCGGCGATCCCGCTGATGGTGGTGGAGCCCAGCTCCAACACACCTTGCTCGGGCAGCGGCACCAGAGTGATGGTGCCGTCGTCGCCAGTCTGGAAGCTCAGGCCACTGCCCTCCAACAACCGCTGCAGGCCGTCGACCACCGAATAGTCGCCCTTGAGCGCCTGCGCCACACCACTGCCACGGGTCAGGCCGGCCTCATAGAGCAGACGTACGTCGGCCTGCTCGGCGAAATCGATGAGCGCCGCGTCGAGTCGCTGGGCGGGCACGTCGAGCTGTACGGCTTGCGCCTGTGCGGCAGCCATGGCCAGGGGGAGAACGGCTAGCGCCGCGAGGAAGGGGGTCGACCGCATGCTGATGTCCTTGGCTATCAATGCGAAGAAGTCGCATTTGCAGGAACAGAAGACGAAGGGGCCGATGATTTCTGAACCATCGCCGCCTAAATATTTTCTGTTTTCTTGAAGGCCCGGGCGTGGCGCGAGTCTCAGCGGCGTGACGCGACCAGAATCAACCCCGGCAAGCGCACCAGACGCACAGGCAAGGTGGTTTCAACAGCACTTAACACCGCCTGTGGATCGTCAAGGGCGAACACGCCGGTCACCTGTACCCTGCGAGCGGCTTCGTCGACAAACAGCACGCGCGCAGACTGGCTGCGCTCAAGTTCGGCGAACACTTGCTCCAGTGGCCGGTCGCGGAATATCAGCTTGCCGCGCTGCCAGCCCAAGCGCTGGCGCGCATCCAATGCCTGCGGCGCCTGCAACTCCCCGTCACGCCACTGCACCTGCTGCCCACCGACCACCGGCAGCGGCTCGTGCCCATTGCTAGAGGCCAACACCCGGCCCTCGATTACTGCGAGGTCGACACCGCCCTCCTCCAGACGCACATCAAAGCGCGTGCCGGTGACGCGTATGCGCGCTTCGCCGGCAGTGACAGTGAACGGCCGAGCCGGGTCATGGGCTACCTGGAAATCCGCCTCGCCGCGGTACAGCCTGACCTCGCGGCGACCGTCGACAAACTGCCAGTCCAGCGCCGAATCACCGTTGAGGGTCAACAGCGAACCATCTGCCAGACGCAACTCGCGCACCTCCCCCGGCTGGGTGCTGATATCGGCATACAGGCCAATCCAGGTGCCGCGCGGTAGCCACAGGGCGAGCAACAGCATCGCGGCGCAGGCCAGCGGAGTCGCCCAACGTCGATGGCGACGCATCACGCGCCCCTGAGGCTGCTCGGCCGGACGTTCTATCTGGCCGAGCAACGACCACAGCCCTTCCACCTCACGAAATGCGTGCTCGTGCTCGGGCGCCGCCTGGCGCCAGGCCTGCGCGGCCTCACGATCGGCAGCGGTGGCGCGACCAGAATGCAGCAGCACGTGCCATTGCCGGGCCTGATCGAGAATCGACGGATGAGTCACGGCTGCGGGTCCATCTGCTGCTGGCAGTGTTCGAGGGCCTTCAAAATATAACGTCCGGCCATGCTTTCCGAGACACCCAGGCGCTCGCCGATCTCACGCTGGGTCAGCCCGTCCAGGCGATTCCACAACAACGCCTGACGCAGATGCGGTGGCAAATTCTGGACTACGCGCTGCAATAGCTCCAGGCGCTGGGCGTCGCTTGCCGCTCGCTCCGGACCAGGCTGGGCACTGACCAATTCGACGGATATCTCCTCTTCGACAGGGCGCGATTTTTGCTGACGGCGGTAGTCAATGATCAGGTTGCGCGCGATGCGATAGAGGAAAGCACGAAGATTGCCGATCTCCTTCCCGGACTCGCGCCGGCGAAAGCGCAACCAAGTCTCCTGGCGCAGGTCGGCTGCCAGTTCTGCGCACTTCACCTGCCGCGTGAGGAAGCTCAGCAGCTCGCTCGAATGGCTCTCGAACTCGCCGTCAGCGGAATGAGGATCAGGTGGCCAGGACACGCAAGCGACTCAAGCGAGGAAGAACCGCGAGAATATCTCAAATGATAATGACTTTCAATTAATGAGGCGTTTGCGATATTTCGTTGGTTATGACCAACAGTGGAACAATCAGGGGCAACCAATCGGGAGACTACGATAGGGATCGTTATTGAGAGACCATACTCTAGGCCAGAAGCGGGCAAACGATGGTCGCTGGGGCAGTAAGCTGGCTGGTCACCCATGTACCAAATTGGCGTCTGGACAATTGCGCCCCGCGCGCTCACCACGGTTCGATCTGCATCAGCTAGCGGCGAGCCGCCGATAGATCGCGCACGTGCCGCAAGACAGCATCACTGCTGGGATCGAAAGCAAAATGCAATACAAAATGCCAACTGCCAGTAGCGGCCCCGCTCCAGATGTCATCATCACACACGGAATCTGCCCGAACATTACGATAGGGCCTGCCAGCCATCCGCGTTTTTGAAACAGCAGACCAAGCGTCAATGTCAGCGCCAGGGACGCAGGATATAGAACAGCCCAATAACATTGCGCGTCCCAAGGCTCATTCACTCCGGCCAACCATGACGCCGCCAGCCAAAAGCTCACACTGATGACGCAAGCAACGATCGTCGCCAGCCACATACTTTTCAATGTAACCGTCCGGGCATCCCACCTTGCGCTGAGGGACTAACGATTTGCTGATCATTGCGATCCAACGATCCACCGCAATTACTTACCAAAAAATCAGCTAAGTCCTCAGCAGTTTCCTCCGCCAGTAAGCCGACAACGACTGTAATGCCTGCATCTCGTAGCATTCTTATGCCCGCTCCCGAGTTTCTTGGATCGGGATCAAGCAATCCAACAAAAACTTTATCGACCCCGCTGTTTACCAGCACGCAACCTACTGGCGGGTTTGGAAGGCAGTCAGGTAAGGCCAAGCGCCCTTGGGCAAGGGCAAGCTGCATGAAATCGGCATTGGAGGTCAGAGTAGGCATATTCGATGGGTACTCATCCTTGGTGGCCGAATCTTGACACATTGAATTAGGTATCGCGTTACCCGCGAAACGATGAGCTTACCGCAGCCGAAGCCCTGACTCGCAGCCAACGAGAAGCAAGCCTTCGGGTGCTGACTCAATCCATGGGGCTGCCCGAAGCCGTGATCGCTCGTTACGTGGATAATCGGCAGCCGTCACCGGTACTGCCCATGGATGAAAAACTCATCGAAGCGCAGCAGGCCACAGCAGATCTGTTTTATGCCAACAAGCTGTTGCCTAAACGGTTGGACGTGAAGAATGCACTTGCCGCATCGACGCCTATCTTCGGAGGGCTGCCCTCATTCGCCAGCGGGACGCGCAAAAGCCTTAAGCGTGCCGCGAAGAGCTTCCAACCCATCCTCAGTCAGTTGACAGGCGGTCTTGATCTTGTCCGTGACGGCCCAAAGCTCTTCGCGCAGGCCTTCCCCAGCGTCGGTAAGCGCAATCAGCACGCGGCGTTCATCGCTTTTGTCGCGGGCTCGAGTCACCATGCCCGACGCTTCAAGACGCTTGAGCAAGGGCGTGATCGTCCCGGTATCCATCCCAAGTGCAGCGCCTAAATCGCCCACAGTCCTGGGCGCGTCCGTGAACAGTTCCAGCATGACCAGGTACTGGGGGAACGTCAGCCCAAGGGGCTCCAGCAAGGGTTTGTGCTGGCGAATCATCCGATTGGCGGCACCGTACAGAGCAAAGGACAGTTGGGTTCCGACTTCCCGCTGCACGACAGCCTTTTTGGCAGGAACTTGCTTTTGTAGCCCAATATTATCTAGCTCACTAGATATTTTCCGGGCTACTGGTCGGCTGATGTCGGGGATATTGTCCAAGGCCTGTACTGCTGCTGCCCCAGCCTGCTCACCCGCAAGCAGTTCGTCACGTGTCGCTTGAAGAATGCGGTCGGACAGCGGTTGATCGTCGACCGCTCGGGCGAGCACCATGGCGCCGACTATCGCCGACATGAAACCGATCGCCTGGTCTTCCCTGGATCGGTCACGCCGCCAGGGAAGACTGGCGCTGAACGACTCGATCATTCCGGCGACCCGGCCCGTGAACGAACGCCGCATCCCCGGTTCCCGTGCGACATCAATGGCCAACGCAGGCATTGCGCAGCCTGCTTCCGGGTGGTCGCGGTGACCCTGACTCAGGTACCTGTCCAGAAAGGCTTGCTTGGGCGTATCGCTGCTGGAGACAGTGTCGCGCAGACGTAGCGCCAGCTGGTCCATCGCATGTTCAAGGCTGGCACAAGCCAGCGCATCCTTCGAATCGAAGTGCGCATAGAACGCGCCATGAGTCAGGCCCGATGCCTTCATGACCTGCGCAATGCTCGCCCCTGCGATGCCCTTGCCGCGAAACAACCGGGAGGCCTCCTCAAGGATTTTCTCGCGCCGTTCTGCAGTCTGGCTTGCAGGATATCTCATCGGTGGACCTCGATATTTATGCTTGACGAATAACATGATGATCATCATGCTTGGCTGAAAATATGACAACCATCATACGCCGTAGCCAGAGTGCGGGCCGACTTCCGCCTGACGGCCAATTCCACGACTACCGCTTCCATAAGCGCCAAGGGATGTAAATCCATGACGACAACTTTTGTGAATGCCCCCGTCCAGGCCATCCAGCCATTGACCGGAAAAATCGTGGCACTGCTCGCTGGCCTGGCTGCTATCGGTATGCTCTCCACCAACATCATCCTTTCGGCATTCCCCGTCATCGGTGAAGACCTGGGAGTGGACGCCCGCGCGCTTGGCCTGACGCTATCCAGCTTCTTCATCACCTTCGCACTGGGCCAGTTGGTGGTCGGGCCACTGGCTGACCGCTACGGGCGCCAGAAGCTGGTGCTGGGCGGACTCGCGATTTTCGTGGTGGGCACCGTCGTCGCAGGCCTCGCCAACACCCTCGATACGCTGATTGCAGGACGCGTCATCCAGGCATTGGGCGTGTGTGCCGCCTCAGTGCTGTCGCGCGCAATTGCACGGGATCTGTTTGAGGGAGAGGCACTCGCTCGCGCGTTGTCGCTGACCATGATTGCCACCGCCGCTGCGCCAGGTTTTTCACCGCTGGCGGGTAGCCTGCTGTCGGTCACGCTTGGATGGCGGGCGATTTTTATCCTGGTAGGGCTGGCCGCCGTTGCGCTCGCCTTCTTCTACGTTCGCGGCCTTGGCGAGACCCATCCCGCCGACCGCCGCGCGCCGCATTCAGCCAAGAGCGTGGTGCTCGCATATCGGCGGTTGACGCTGGATAAGCGCTTCATCCTGCCTGCCCTTTCGATGAGCCTGCTGATGAGCGGACTGTTCGCATCATTCGCCGCCGCCCCCGCTATTCTGATGAAAAGGATCGGCCTGACGTCGTTGCAGACTGGCCTGTACTTCGCTTGCACGGTGTTCGTTGTGTTCGCAGCCGGCATGGCGGCCCCGCGCCTGGCGCACCGCTACGGCCCAAGACTCATTACCACGCTGGGCATTGCCTGTGCCATGGCGGGCGGAGGGCTCCTGCTCGCAGGCCCGGCCGATCCGAGCCTTGGGTGGTATGCCCTTTCAATGGTCACGTTTCTTTGGGGCATGGGCCTGGCCAATCCGCTGGGCACGGCCATCACCATGGGACCTTTTGGTAAGGAAGCCGGGATGGCTTCCGCCCTGTTGGGCTTTGTTTCCATGGGGGCGGCTGCACTGACAACCTGGCTGGTTTCGGTGCTGACGCTTGCACCGGTTACAGCACTGGGCGGTGTCCAGACGACAGCCTGTCTGATCGCGCTGGCGCTGTTCCTTCTACGGGGCAGTCTCGCGAAATAAACACGCTAAAGCGCTGAGGCGTCGTTTCTTGTTTGCGTCATGACCAACAACTGGAGAATCAACATGCAGATCAAAGGTAGCGTGGCGCTGGTGACCGGCGCCAGCCGTGGGTTGGGCAAGGCCTTCGTGCAAGCACTGCTCGCGGCGGGTGCCGCGAAGGTCTATGCCGCGGCACGTGACCCCGCCACTCTCGAAGCCCAGGCCAACGTGGTGCCAATCAAACTCGACGTGACCCGTCCCGAAGATATCGCGGCGGCGACTGAACAGGCACACGACCTCACGCTGCTCATCAACAACGCCGGCATCAGCGGCGAAGCGCATGACAGCATTAGCCTGGAAACCCTTCGCCACGAGTTCGAGACCAACGCGGTCGCCCCGCTCGCCATCAGCCTGGCTTTCGCACCGATCCTGGCCGCCAACGGCGGTGGTGCAATCGTCAACATGCACTCGGCCCTGAGCTGGATCAACCTGCCCACCACCGTTACCTATTCGGCAAGCAAAGCGGCGGCCTGGTCGCTTACCAATGGCCTGCGCCTGCGATTGGCAAGTCAGGGCACCCTGGTCGTGGGCGTGCATGTTGCGTTCGTGGACACCGACATGACGCGCGGTATCGAAGGCGTGCCAAAGGCAAACCCTCACGATGTGGTCCAGCGCGCACTGGATGGGGTTGCCAACGACCAGCCGGAAGTGTTGGCGGACGAGACGAGCCAGCAGCTCAAGCAAAATCTGAGCAACGGTATCTACCTGCGACCGATATCGTAAAACCGAGTGACCCGAAAGATCCGGCAGCTTTCATCGCCGGCTCATATGGGCTTGGCAATCTCCTTATCGCATTGGCAGCCACGACCGCAATGAACCATGGGACGGTCAAAAGCCCACGGCATAAAGCGGATCATGCGACCAAACGCGCTCAATTCAGCTCATCAACAGGCAACGCTCCTCCTCTGACTCTTCCAACCCGATAAACCGTCGCACCCGTTGGGCGCCATGCCCTTCGCGGATTGCCTGTGGCGAGGCATCCAGCTGCACGTTGCCGTTTTCCATGAAAATCACCCGGTCAGAGATCGACAGGGCAAATTCCATTTCGTGAGTGACAATCAGCAGGGTCATGCCTTCGCGAGCCAGGTCGGCGATCACCGTAAGTACCTCGCCGACCAGTTCCGGGTCCAGCGCCGAGGTCGGTTCGTCAAACAGCAGGATGTCCGGGTCCATGGCCATGGCCCGGGCGATCGCCACACGTTGTTGCTGGCCGCCAGACAGTTGATGCGGATATTTGTGAACGTGGGCCAGCAGGCCGACCTTGTCGAGCAACTGGCAGGCCCGTTGCTCGCTCAGTGTGCGGCTGACGCCATGATAACGAGGGGCGAGGCTGATGTTGTCCAACAGTGTCCGGTGCGGAAACAGGTTGAAGTTCTGGAACACCATGCCGATGCGCTGCACGCCCTGACGAACCCGAGAGCCATCCGGTTTGTCCTCGGCATTAATGAAGCCCTCCCCGAACAACAGGATTTCACCCTGATCGATGCGTTCCAGGCCATTAATGGTGCGGATCAACGAGGTCTTGCCGGAGCCGGACGGGCCGATGATGGAAATCACCTGGCCGCTTTGCACCTTCAGGTCGATACCTTTGAGCACATGATGATCGCCGTAGCGTTTGTGCACGTCCTGCAGGTGCAGGGCCGGGGCCGCACCTTTCGCTGGGAGGCTGACCTTGCTCGATACCCTAGGTGCCAGACTGTCGCGCAGCACTTGTGTCGAGGCGCTCTCCAGGGTTTGCGGTGTACGCAGGTTCAGGTCCAGGTAACGTTCCAGACGCTGCAAGGCAAAGCCAAACACTGTAACGATTAGCACGTAGTACACGCCCACAGCCGCCAGGGTCTCCATAACCAGGAAGTTCTGGGCATACAGGCGCTGGCCGACAGTCAGCAGTTCGGTCAGTGAAATCACCGAGATCAACGAGGTCAGTTTGACCACCGTGATGTATTCGTTAATCAACGTCGGCAGTGAGATACGAAACGCTTGAGGAATAACGATCAGCCGTTGCACGCCAAGCAGCCCGAGTCCCAGGGCACGGCCCGCTTCCTTCTGGCCCTTGGCGATCGAAATCAGCCCGCCACGATGAATTTCTGCCATGTAGGCGGCCTCAGTGACCACCAGCGCCAACAGGCCGGAATAAAATGGCACCGACAGCACCGGCCCGGCACCGGGCAGCAACTGCGGCAGGTTGTAGACGAAGACCACCAGCACCAGCAGCGGAATGCTGCGAAAGAACCAGATGTAGAGTGATGCGGGTATGCGCAGCCAGCGCACGCTCGACAGTTTGGCCGATGCCAGGACGAAACCCAGCAGCATGCCCAGAAACCAGGCCAGGGTGCTCAGTTCGATGACGGTCAGGCTCGCCGCCCAGAAGTCAGCCATGGAGAACAGCGAAAAAAAGTAAGCCCAATCGAATTGCATAGACACCTCGCGCAAGCCGCGCCCCCGATTGAGGGCGCGGTTTCAGGCATTACTCAGAGACTGGTTCCAGGTCATACGCCTTGAGAATGGCGGCGTACTCGCCGTTGGCCTTACTCTCAGCCAACGCCTTGACCAGCGCCTGATAGGTCGCGTCGGCGTCTTTCTTGACGTAGATGCCCAACGTTTGCGGGTAAACCAACTTCTGCGAGCTGACGATCACACGGCCGTTGGTACGCTGAGCGATCATGTGCGCGGCGCCGGCAATTTCCACTTGAGCCTGGATGTTCTTTGACAGCAGCGCCTGCGTCACCTCGGGTGCCGAGGGAAACTCACTGACGGTGATGGCACCCTTGTTGTTCGGGACGCAGTAGTCGCTGGACAACTGACGGAACTTGCCGACCCAGGTGGTGCCCTGCTCCAGCCCGACTTTCAGGCCACACAGGTCTTCAGGAACCTGCGGGTTCAACTCACTGCCCTTGGGCACCATGATCGCCGCGCCGGTGTTGGCATAAGCAATGGTCCGGGCCTGGGCCTGGCGCTCCGGGGTGATGTACATGCCGGAGATGATTGCGTCGTAGTGCCCGGCGTTGAGGCCGTTGAGCAGATTGGGAAACTTGGTATCGACGAAGTTGGCCTTGACGCCCATTGCCTTGGCCAGGGAATGGGCCAACTCCGGGTCGGAGCCGACCACATTCTTGTTGGCGTCATAGGACTCGAACGGTGGGTAGGTGATTTCCATACCGACCTTCAATACACCCGGGGTCGCGGTGCTGGCGAAGGCGGCACTGGCACAGAACAGACTAGCGGCGAGCAGACTCAGTCGGGTCAAGGCGTAGGGGGTTTTCATGTTGGGAAGCTCCGTTGGTTTTTTTAGGAATGAGTGGCAGTGTTTTTCAAGCGACCGAAGCTCGATGGCTTGCGGGCTCGGGACGGCAGTTCAAGCTCGCCGTTCTCGACGCGTTTGCGCAGGTATTGATAGGTCTGCAGGGCTTGACTCCACATGTGTTCACCAATCGTCAACGCCTCGTAGACCTGAGCGTCATTGATGAATGCCGGCAACGGCTTGATCAGCGTGTGGTAGTCGCAGGCGTAAAACAGCGGGAAGCTATAGCGCTCCTGAGCCACCTTGCGCACTCGGTGAGCGGTGGCCACAAAGGTCCCAGCGGTCATGACTTCCAGCATGTCGCCGATGTTCACCACAAACGCATCGGGCATTGGCGGTGCATCGATCCACTGATCCTGGTCGTTTAACACCTCCAACCCCGGCTGATCGGCGTGCAGGATGGTGAAGCACTCGTAGTCGGTATGCGCGCCGATGCCGGGAGCATCCACAGCAGTGGCGTCGAAGGGGTAATGGATCAGCCGCAGCTTGGAAGGCGGCCGGGTGACCAGTGCGTCGAAGTAGCCCTCTTCCAGGCCCAGGGCCAGGGCGAAGCCATCGAACAGTCGGCGGCCCAGGGAAAACACGGCCTGATAGTAATTTTGTACTGC
The DNA here is from genome assembly GCF_901007645.1 of Pseudomonas sp. FG-3G. NCBI lineage: Bacteria > Pseudomonadati > Pseudomonadota > Gammaproteobacteria > Pseudomonadales > Pseudomonadaceae > Pseudomonas > Pseudomonas sp. FG-3G. The sequence goes on along the minus strand of NZ_CAAKGZ010000019.1, from coordinate 23,788 downwards.
AGCCTGAAAACCCGGCACGTCGGGCCAGTGGTTCGGGCCCAGCAGCGGCGTTCGACTCAGGAATAGCGGATCGTCCACCGGTACTTCGAAACCGATGTCGAAGGCCTCTTTGTGGTCCGGCTTGCCCTTGGAGTACACCTCCTCACCTTCGGGCACGAAGCCCTTGTGGCTTTCCGAGGCACCAATGTAATGGCGCATCTTGGTCTCCAGGGGCTGCGCGAAATAATCCTCGCTCGCCTGGCGCAGGTCCTCGATCAGTGCCGGATCAATGCCGTGCCCGGTGATGTACAGAAACCCCACATCGCTGGCGGCACGCCCCAGTTGCTCGGCCACGGCGAGGCGATGCTCCAGTTCGATACTGAAGAGGCCGGCGATGTTCACCACCGGAATGCGATTGAAGTTGGCCTGGGTCAGCGAAGTCTTATTCATGGTGGGCTCCTTCACAGGTAAAACGGTTGAAGTGTTCGCGCTCGGTTCGCGCCATCCACTGGTTCAAGGTCCAGAGATCGGCCACTGGCATGTTGGTGAAGGGCAAGTGATGCAGATACCCGTCGGCACCGAACTCCGGGGTCAGGGTGCTGACTGCATAGCCGCGCTGAAATTGAGAAGCCCAGACGGCCTCCCAGTGACGCTGGTGAAATACCAGTTCACGGGCATATTCCGGGGCGGCGGGATGGGAAACTTGCGGGCCCTGGTCATAACCGACCCGAGCTTGAATGTGATGAACGCGCTCGACGAAGGACGACAGATCGTCGGCCGGGTCGTCCAGTAACCGCTCACAGCACACCACCCAATGGCTGATGTCACTGGTGAAACGCAGTTCCGGCAGTTGGCGAATCAGTTCCAGAGTTACCCAAGGGCTATACAGGGAGCGGGCGCGGTGAGTCTCGAAACTGCAGAACACCCCATGCCTGGCGGCCAGCTCCAGGGCCTGACCGAAGAACTCGACCTGCTGCGCCAGAGGCCAGCGATCATTGCCTGCAAGCAGATTGACGAAACGGGGTGTCAGCTCCGAGGCCCAGCCGAGCTTACAATCGATGTCGACCAAGTGCTGGGCAGGCGTGGCGCGCTGATCAGGCAAGACATCGTAAGCACTAAACAGGGTGCAAATGTAGGGGACGTGATTGCTGTGCAGGAAAGCGCCGAATTCGCCACGCTCATTGGCCTGCAGTGGCAGGCGTGCTTCGATCCCATCAAAACCGGCGGCGAGCAGTTCATCCAGGGCGGATGAATGGCCGGCGGTATAGCCCCATAAGGTACGGAAAATCTCTAGCTTCATGCATTCCTCTCGACTGCGTCGGGCCACTGGCGGATTGGGCTGGTGGCGTTGCTGGGCAGTCGAAAAGGGGCTGCTGCGGGCTGCTGCTCTGATGGCGGCGGTCCCGTGTGGAGGATCCTAAGGCCATCGTGACAAATGATTGAATAGGCTGTAGCAAATAGTTAGTTCAGAAATCCATGAACTAACATCGACCTGGTGCGTGAACCCGGGACGCCGGTGCACGTCTATCGTGCGTTTCCTAACGACGCCTGGACCAAAGCCGACCAGCCCACCGCCTGACATGTTCCTGTCAGCCTCCGGTCACTCTGACGTCAGATCCTTGCCCCTAAAGTACCCCCAATGACTGCCCTACGGTGCCAGCGTTACAGGCACCAAGGACACATCGCTTTAGCTGGACCTCTTGCCATCCGCCGGAAGGAGAAACGCAATGAGCCATCCTGATGCGCACGCTAGTGCTCTTGATCCATTTACTTGGCAATCGACGCTCGACAGCAATCTGGACAGAAAAGGCCTGTTGCTCCGCCTGTTCGCCGAACAGCGATTCATGGCCGCGCAGGTGCGAACCTGCAAGCTGGATCACAGGGACTATCTGCTTTCGCTGATTGATCCGGCATCGACGGTGAACGATGGCACTCGGCACTCATCAAGCGTCGACGGCCATCGAATGCAGAGCGTCATCACCGAAGCGGCAAAGAAAGCTCATTGGGGCAAGCCCCCAAGACATGGTCGGGCGCAAGGCATCGCTGCCCACTATGACGCGCAGACCTGCATGGCGGTCGTTCTCGATATCGAAGTGAGCGACGAAGGCCGCTTGATCATTCATGAAGCGGTCGTTGTCGCGGACTTGGGTTTCTTGAAAAATCCTGGTCGCGTGCGCTCGCAGCTCGAAGGCGCTTGCCTGATAGGGATAGCGTTCGTGACATCCTGCGATTTTGAGCCGACCCTCGGAGATACCCGACCTAAACCTGCCTATCGCACCCGTTGGCCACTCGTCTCATGGCTGCCAGGACAGATCGCGGTGCACCTGATCAATCCCACCGGGGCTCCCGAAGCCGGCCAGCCCAGCCAGACCAGTTACGCACCTGTCGCCCGGGCCTTGTGCAATGCGATTTTGAAGGCCACGGGTAACGGTTCGGTCCGGAGCCAGCTAACCGTCGCCACAGCAAGCCAGCTAAATTAAAGCTTCCAGATCAGATGAGGTTCTGCGCCATGCCTTCAGGATCCAATGTTTTTTTCAACAGCCGCGGGCAACGCGGCGCGGACCTGTTCGTAGAAGTGCTTCGCAGCGAGGGGGTACGTTACGTCTTCGGCAATCCGGGGACAACCGAACTGCCTTTGCTCGACGCCCTCTCAGGCGCCTCAGACATCCAATACATCCTCGGCCTCCAAGAGGCCTCAGTCGTAGCGATGGCCGACGGTTATGCGCAGGCATCCGGTCGCCCCGGCTTCGTCAACCTCCATACGGCCGGTGGACTCGGCAATGCAATGGGCGCAATTCTCAACGCGAAGATGGCGAATACGCCGCTTGTCGTCACGGCGGGCCAACAAGACACGCGACATGGCGTGACCGACCCGCTGCTCCACGGAGACCTCGTCGCTCTCGCCCGACCGAGCGTCAAATGGGCGGAAGAAATTCATCATCCCGAACACATCCCGATGCTGCTGCGTCGTGCGTTTCAGGACTGTCGCACAGGGCCGGCCGGTCCGGTTTTCCTTTCCCTGCCGATAAACGTGATGGAGCAACACACGGATGTAACGGCCGGCCCGCCATCGCGAATCGAGCGCGGTGCCGTGACCGGGGCGATTGAGGAATTGGCCGCTGCCTTAGCGGCAATTACCCCCGGTTGTCTGGCGATTATCGTTGGAGAGGAAGTGTTCCAGTCGAGCGCGGAAGTTGAAGCCGTGAAGCTCGCCGAAGCACTCGGCGCGCCGGTCTACGGGCCATCCTGGCCCGGGCATATTCCGTTTCCGACGGCTCATCCGCAGTGGCGGGGAACGCTGCCTGCGAAGGCTTCCGATATCAGAGAGACGTTCTCTGACTTCGACGCAGTCTTCCTGCTCGGCGGCCATTCGTTGATCAGCTATCAATATTCCCAGGGCCCCGCTATTCCCTCTCACTGTCGCCTTATCCAATTGACCGGCGATGGACACCAATTAGGCAGAGTCCACGAGACAGCGCTAGGGCTGATCGGAGATTTAAGACTCTCCTTGCAAACGCTGTTGCCGATATTGGACAAGAAATTGGTCCCACACAGCGAGGCAATCGCAACGCTGCGAAACGTCGCAGGCCAAGAACGCGATACACGTCGTGCCGACGTCGTCGCTCGCGTCAGTCGCGAATTCAACACGCCGGTGACAACGCCTTTCGTGGCTGCCCACGAGGCTATCCGGGCAATCGGGCCGGACGTCTGGATCGTCGACGAAGCACCTGCCACGATTCCTCATGTCCGTGCCTGCCTGGACTCCCATTCGGCCCGCCAGTATCTTTTTACCCGAAGCGCCATCCTGGGCTGGGGCATGCCGGCGGCTGTTGGTACGTCGCTTGGCCTGGACCGCAGCCCGGTAGTCTGTCTGGTCGGTGACGGCTCGGCAATGTACTCACCGCAAGCACTCTGGACGGCGGCGCATGAACGGCTGCCGATCACGTTCGTTGTCATGAACAACGGCGAATACAATATTTTGAAGAGTTACGCTCGTAGCCAGGCGCACTATCTGAGTGCAAGCACTCACCAGTTCATCGGCATGGACCTCTGCGACCCGGCGATCGATTTCCTGGCCCTCGCCTCTTCCATGGGGATCCCTTCCCGCAGGATCGAGCGCGCCAGCGATATTGCAGGAGCTGTCGAAGAAGGTATTCGCTCAGGCTGCCCGAATCTCATTGAACTACCGATCATGCCCTGAAGGAATGGGCGCACCTTGTCCCTGCTGACACTCACCCCAAACACCCCGCATCAGTTCCTTCAGCAGCAGCGCCTCGCCCCAGCGATCCGTTATGTCGCGCCCATCACTCCCTGTGATCGCATAGGGTGGCGGGCCAAGTTCACAGGTGAAGGACAGGCTCGCAGGAGTGTTCGGTCGCGCGAGCCAATCCTTGATTCCGTAGCGCCACCAGCCCAGAAACCGGTCCAACCAGGGGCGATGCTGGGCAAAGGTCAAGGGCACCTGGACCTGCTCACTATTAGCGACTCGCCCGTGAAAACCCCAACTGTGTCGTAGGATGGTGTGAATCTGTTCGTCGTCTTCGACCGCGGCCGGCTCAGGCAATTCGCGGCCCACAACGTAATGGGACAAGTCAGCCAACAACTTGAGGTCGGGCATCTGCGCGAGCAAGTCGAGGGTGAACAACAGGTCACTGGTGAGACGATAGCGGTGGGTTTCCAGCAGGATCGGAAAGTCCACCTGCTCGGCCAGACGCTGCCAGCCTTCGATCAGAGTGATCGCCTGTGCCAGCGTGCGCGGCCGGACGTCGGCTTGCAGCGTGAGGTGGTGGCAGCCGTAGCGGGAGGCCACCTCAAGCGCTTGCGCCAAGTCACTCACGGTGCGGGGAAACAGCTGACCTTCGATTTGCAGGCCTTGCGCCTTGGCAGCGGCATGCAGACGTTCGGCCTGTGGCGCGACCCAGAAATGGTCGGTGACCCCATCGAAGCCAGCAGCGGCAATCTTCTCCACCTGCGCCTCCAGGCAAAGATCGCATTGACCCCGGTGATCTTGCATGGCCCACAGGGACTGAAATACCAGGAACTCACGCATGTCAGGGCCTTAGCAGATGTTTGAGCGAGACATCGGCGTCGGCCAATGCGTCCACAGAGAGTGGAGTCAGGTTGGCAATCAGCCGTTCACACAACTTGATGTCCTTGGCAACGCTGTTGCCCTGCCCCCAGCCGCAGGCGCCTTGCAAACGTTGCTCGGTGTCCAGGTAGAACAGCAGCAGACCACCGCCTGCCAAGGTGCGAACAGCCGAAGGTGGCGTCGGTGGGATCACGCCCACCGTCTGTAAGCCCCAGTCGTACTGATCAGACCAGAAGCCGGGAACACCCTCGAACGGCAGCTCGCCGCCCAACAGATTCAATGCCGCGTGACGGCCCTGGGTCTCGGCATTGCGCCAGGTTTCCTGGCGCTGGAATAACGCATCGGCGTGCAGGCGAAACTCACACACATCGCCGGCAGCAAAGATGTCTGGCGCGCTGGTGCGCAACTGGGCATCGACTCGAATCCCCTGGCCCACTTCCAGCCCCGCCGCCGCGGCCAATTCAATGTTGGGTTGCATGCCGATACCGACTACCACCCAGTCACAGGGCAGCACCTGGCCGTCCACCAGTTGCACCGCCTCAGCGCGTTCGATGCCTTGTACCCTTTCAAGCGCTACGTTCAGCCGCACGTCTACGCCCTGTTGCCGATGCAATTCCAACAAGGCCTGGGACACAGCTTCAGGCAATACTCGCCCGACCAGTCGTGGCCCGGCTTCCAGCAACGTCACCTGACAGCCTAAGGTTCGGGCCGTTGCCGCGACCTCAAGGCCGATAAAGCCCCCGCCGATGATCACCAGGCGCGTGCCGGGGATCAATGCGCTGCGCAGGGCCAGGGCTTCGTCATGGGTGCGCAGGTAAAGCACGTTGGCCAGTGGTTCAGGCACCAGGGACAAGCGACGCGCTCTGCCCCCGGTCGCCAACAGTAATCGGCTGTAGGGCAACCAACATCCGTCGGTCAATTGCAGGCGGTGGTGCTGCGGATCCAGGCTTTTTACCGGGTTGCCCGCCAGGTGTTCGATGTTCAGTTCAGTGAGCCGGCTATCCCTCCACAGGCGGCAATCGTCCAGGTCCATCGTGCCCTGCAGCAAGCCCTTGGACAGCGGAGGACGCTCGTACGGCAAATGGAGTTCATCGCCGATCAGGATCAGCCGACCGGTATAACCCTGCTCGCGCAAGGTCAGCGCCGCGCGGCCACCGGCATGGCCGGCGCCGACGATAATCAGTGGAGCATTCATGGCGTGCACTCCTGGCGGTCAAGCCGAAATGGCGAGCAGAACCCGCCCCGCGTCGACCCGTACCGGAAAGGTCTTGAGGTTGACGCACACTGGCGCCCCCAAGGCTTTGCCGGTGCGATAGTCAAAGCGCCCGTTGTGCTTGGGGCACTCGATGACGTGGTCCATCACCAGGCCGTCAGCCAGGTGGATCGACTCGTGAGTACACAGGCCAGCGGTGGCAAAAAACTCGTTGTCAGCAGAGCGGTAGATGGCATAGGTATGCGGACCGTGGTCGAAGCGAATGACGTCTTCTTCATTGATTTCGCCCACGGCGCATACATCGATCCATTGATCGTTCATGGCGTTTTCTCTTGTTCGGGGTACAGCCGGAAGGTGTCAGCCCAGGGTGGCTTCAGCCTTTGGATGAGCTTCGGTGGCAGGCCTTGAGCTACCGACGGGGCGGCGCACGAAATACGTCGGGTCCTTGCGCTGCTTCAAGAGGGTCGGAATGATTTCCTTGAAGGCCTCACCTATGTTGGCGTAAGGCGGCGGGCAGTCGTGGCGGATCTCTTCATGGAGTTGCGCCAGGGCGTGGTACGGCACCATCGGGTACATGTGGTGCTCAAGGTGATAATTCATGTTCATGTACAGAAAGCGCAGTACCCGGTTCATATAGATGGTGCGGCAGTTGCTGCGGTGGTCCAGCACGTCTTCCGCCAGGCCTACATGTTGGGTGAGGCCAAACAGGTAGGACAACCAGCCGCCATACAGGATGGGCAGGCCGATATACATCAGTGGTAACCAGCTGTGCAGGTAAAGCGCCGCGCCAAAGATAACGGCGTAAATCACGAGCCAGATACGGGCCGCCAGGAACACCTTGGGCCATTCGGACTCAGGAATGAACGTCTGTTCCTGGGCATCCATTTTGCCAACCGCGTGCCGGCACACGCCCCCCATCGTCTTCAGCAGCAACGGGATCTGGAACAGGCTCAGCAGCATCATGAACAAGCTCGGTGGACGCGGTTCGACGATTTCCGGATCGCGGCCGACGACGATGGTGTCGGTATGGTGCCGGGCATGGCTCCAGCGCCACACATGGGGCTCGAACATGCACATGAAGCTCGCCACCTGGTAGAGCGCATCATTCATCCAGCGAGTCTTGAAAGCTGTGCCGTGGCCGGTTTCATGCCAGCGCGGGTTGGAGGCGGTGGCGTACAGAACGCCATACGCTAGAAAAAACGGCACACAAGCCCAAGTGCCCCAGAACCAGTAGCCGCCGAAGCCGGTGGTCAGCAGGGCCAACAGCCAGATGGCGGTGTCGAGCAAGGCCGGACCGTCGCGGCGCTGCATCAGTTGCTTCATGCGTTGACGGGAGATGGGCGACTGGTACCAACTGGCCGATACAAGGCCTTTTTCAGCCGCGCGTGCGGCTTCAGGGCCGGTCAGGCGATAGTCCCGAGTAGAGGCGGTGTTGTCTTGAGACATTGTTATTGTTCTCCGCAAGCGTGAGATGTCAGGTGCTTTGCGTAAGAAAATATAGAGAGCGTGGAAGACCCCCTCAAGGGCTTGAATACATTCCCTATCAAGCTATCATCCAGCTCGTGCGGGGCTTGATAGTTTTCTATCAAGACGCTTTGAAGGTTCATCATGAATAACAATAAACGCCCCACCATCGCCACGGTCGCCGAACACGCAGGCTTAAGTGTCGCCACCGTCGACCGCGTGCTCAACGCTCGCGCCCCGGTTAATCCAGCCACTGCCGAACAGGTGCTTCAGGCCGCCGAAGCCGTGGGTTATTTTGCCGCGCGGCTGATCGGCCAACGCATTCTCGAACGTCGCCCCACGTACCGTTTCGGCATCCTGCTGCTGGGCACCGCCCAGGCGTTCTACGCCAACCTGGCCCAAGCCATCACCGAGGCCGCGCAGCGCCAGGCCGGAGCCAACCTGACCTGCCAATTCGAATACGTTTTTGATCGCACCCCCAGCGCCATCATTGCCCAGATCGAACAGTTGGCAGTGCAATGCGACGGCCTGGCGGTGGTCAGCTTCGCCCACCCGCTGATCAACGCCGCCCTTGCCCAGATTCGCGGGGCCGGAGTGCCCGTGGTGGCACTGCTGTCGGGCATTCATGAGGCGGCGACCGAGCCCTATGTCGGCCAGGACAATCAAGTAGTCGGGCGCACGATGGGGTGGCTGCTGGCCCGCACCTGTGGTGCGCGCAAAGGCAGCATCGGCATTCTGCTCGGTGGCCATCGCTTTCTTGGCCACCAGGAGCGGGTCGAAGGCTTGCACAGTTACTTGGCCGAACACGCACCTGGGTTGCGCCCGCTGGAGCCGCTGATCAATCTGGATAACTGCGACATCACCGAGGAAGCAACCCTCGACCTGCTGGTTCGGCATAGCGATTTGCGCGGGTTATGCGTGGTAGGCGGCGGTGGCGACGGGATCATCAACGCGTTGGCGCAACTGCCCAAGCGCCCGACGCTGTGCTGCATTTTGCAGGAGTCCACCGAGCTGTCACGCCAAGCCCTGGCTCAGGGTTTGGTCGACGTGGTGATCGACTCTCAGCCGCGCCAGACCGCAACGGCGCTGGTGAATCTGTTGGTGGAATTGCAGACTGCGCAGCAGTTCGATCCTGTGCGTCACCGGGTGCATATTCCGCTGCAGATTGTGACATCGGAAAATACCTAAAGCTGATGGGCTGGCGGTACAACCTGCTCGGTCTTTGATGGCACGGCCTTCCTGCTTATGCCTGTCGGATCTACCTCCGGGCTAAACCGTTGGTACTGTTCCGCCGTCGATCACAAACTCACTTCCCGTGATAGATGCCGCTCGCGGCGATGCCAGGAAACCGATCAGGTCAGCAACTTCGCAAGGCGTCGATGGGCGGCCGAGCGGGATACCCCCAAGTGCTTTCATGATGATCTCTTTGCCACCTTGGTAGTCAGTACCTGCCTCCTGCGCGAGTCGCTCGGCCAATGCGACCGACGCTTCGGTTTCAACCCAGCCCGGCGAAACCCGAACCACGCGGACGCCTCTGGGCGAAACCTCTTTCGATAAACTTTTGCTGTACGTCGAAAGCGCGGCCTTGGCCGCCGCGTAAGCTGTTGTAGCCTCCGGCAGTGGCAGCCGACTCTGGATGGAGGTGACGTGGATGACGACCCCTTCCCTGCGCTCCAGCATCCCCGGGAGCAAAGCGCGATCGAGGCGCACCGCCGGCAACAGGTTCAAGCTGAGCTCTCGTTGCCACTGTTCCTCATCCAGCGCAGCGAAACCGCCGCCGGGTGCCGACGAACCACCCAGGACGTGGATCATGATGTCCACGCCACCCAGCCGCTGTTGGATCGCGGCGATCAGTACATCACAACCTTCCCGGGTCGAAAGATCAGCCGCAATCAGAAGAGCGCCCGGCATTTCCACGTCCACCTGCCTGGCCGAGGTAATGACCTTCGCACCCTCGGCCAGTAACAACTCGACGACAGCCTTGCCGATGCCTTTGGTGCCACCGGTGACGAGGACCCGCTTGCCAGTCAAACCTAGATTCAGCATGGCGTGATCTCCAGGGAACGGATTAGACCGTCTTCCAGTGTGAAGAGGTAACTCAGTTGAACCGGGCTACCGGGGAAATTCCCAACAAGGCGCGCAATGACAGTCAGCTCGCCCTGCCCTTGCAGGGCTTGCAGTGGTTGGACCTGATAGATGAAGGCTATGCGTGCCTCCTGTTGCCAGGCTTCGATGGCAGCCGTTCCTTCGTACGTTTTTCTTTCATCGCAAACCGTGGCGTCAGAGCGGAAGCAGCTCGCAAGTTGCGCTGTATCGCCACCATTGCTGATTGCAAAGTACGTCTGCACGACGTCGGGAAGCTGAAGGGTCATTTGCCGATCTCCTGGATGAATGTCCTGGAGCAATCTTGCTGCCTGACGGATAGTTTGTTCAACTGGGACAAACCTTTATGACCAATCCCGAAATTCAGGACAATCCATGCCACAAGATCGTTTAGGCCTCAGTGAGCTGGACGCTGTTATAGCGGTCGCACGCAGGGGCTCGTTTCGGCAAGCCGCTATCGATCTCGACGTCTCCACCACCGCGCTGAGCAACACCATCGCGCAACTGGAAACCCGCCTCGAATCGCGGCTGTTCAATCGCACGACCCGTAGCGTGGCCATCACCGAAGCCGGCAAGATATTTCTGGAGCAGGTGGGGCCAGCCTTGCAGGATCTGCGTGCTGCACTCGATGCAGTGCGATCGCATAACGCCGGGCCCTCAGGCACGCTGCGTATCAATGCGTTCGCCAGCGCTGCCCGATCGGCGCTCCTGCCACTGGTGATGGAGTTCTTGCAGCATCATCCGCAAGTACACATCGACCTCGTCACCGAAGGCCGTCTGGTGGATATCGTGGCTGACGGCTTCGATTTCGGCGTGCGCTCAGCAAGCCTCGTTCCGAACGACGTGATTGTCGTCCCGCTCGGCCCTCCGCAACGGTACGCGGTGGTCGGTTCGCCGGCGTACTTCGAAAAACACGGTAAACCGCGAACGCCATCCGAGCTGCTCCAGCATCGCTGCATCCGCGTTCGACTACCGAATGGAGCGATTTTCCCGTGGCATTTCGAGCGGGACGGGGAAGTGACTCGCCTCGATGTGAACGGGCCGCTTACGCTGGATGAATCCAGCGTGGTCAAGGTGGCGGTGCAGGAAGGCATGGGGCTCGGTTTTTTCATGGAGCAGGACGTTCACAACGAAATCCGCACCGGACAGTTCGTGCGGACTCTCGAAGACTGGACACCGCCCAGAGACAAGCTGTGCCTGTACTACCCGAACCGCCGCAACCCCAGCGCGGCAGCCAAGGCATTCATCGACCTGGCACGCGCCAGTCAAGCCAAACTGGACGGGCTCGCCTGATTCAGGCTTGACCTTGACCTGGCTCAGGCAATCAACCCCAGTGTCAGCCCCTTCAAGGTAGCGGCTGCCCGGGTCGAGCATTCCAGTTTGCGAAAGATGCTTTCCATATGCGTGCGAACCGTGCTCGGACTGATGTCCAGCAGCCGCGCCACCTCCTTGTTGCTGGCGCCACGGCTGATCTCCAGCAGGATGCGGCACTCGCGAGACGTGAGTAACGAAGCCTTCGGTTGCCGCATCCGCCGCTCGCCACCTGCGGCGGCAATGACTGCTTCGCAAACATCGTTGTCGAACAAGCCATTGCCAGCATCCTGTTTGAGCAGCCTGGCTGCATCCGCTTCGCCGTAAGCCGATCGCCATGGCCTGGCTTCCCTTAGCGCGACCCAGGCTACCGATGTGGCGAACAGGCGATGCTCGGCACTCAGCGCATCACCCGCCACGCCTCGAAAATAGCCACTGCCGTTGAGCCGTTCATAGGCATGGGCTGCAATCTCTGCGGGCACAGCCAGTTCAGTGATAGGTCTAAGCGCCTGTTGCGTCCAGTAAGGGACAAGGCGCACCCGCTCCGCAGCGCTGTATGGCAGCGTTCCTGCGGTATTCCACAGGTGGTTCGAAACAGCTGCCCGGCCGAGACCGTAGATGAGCGCGGACTTGCCAATGTCTGTCAAAGTCGGTTCACGCAGCCCCCACAGGCGTGCAGCTTCCACGGCGACATGCGCGACCTGCCGCGAATGCCCTGCCAACCACGGCAGCTTCAAGTCGATTATGTCTCCCACCAACGTCAGTGAGACGCAACGCTGCTCATGCCCGTGGTCAACGGTTTTCCACAGCGTTTCCAGATCCGCCAGCCAGTCCTTTGCGTTGTCCAGAAGCAACGATACCAGCGACGCTGGATAGCGCCGATCCGACTGTTCTCTGATCCAGCGTAGCGCCGCATCCAGGCCGTGTGCACGACTGAGAATATCCAGATCGCCTGCAAGTACTACCTGATAGGCGACCTCCGGAATGTGCTCATGGGTCAGGCCCAGCGGCCGGCCAGTGCCGTCGTAGGTTTCGAACACGCGACACAAGCCCGCCTCGACGGCGGCACCGAGCTGGAGGGTTTTGGCGATGGCTCCAGACACCTCACAGTGCACGACGGCAAGCGGGGTTGCCTGATGCACCGCGTTCATTTGCTCATTGCCCAGCGTCAAATCGAGCATCGCGCGGCGGCCATCGACGTCGTCGCCCAGCAGATCCGCAAAGCCTTCGGCATTGGCGGTGCAACCCGACCAGCGCAGCAAGGCAACCTGTTCCGCTACCCTCAGGTGCTCACCGTCGCCGTGCTGGGCCTGCGCAAGCATCCGCGCCAGTGCGGCAACGCGCCGGGAATGACCGAGAGGTTGTCCCATGCTGAGGTCACCGACCTGGGCGATCGTCGCCAGTGCCCCACCCAGGGAGATGTCCAGTTGCAACTCACTATCCATGAAAAATGTCCCGGGGTCGGCTAATTGACCGAGGCCCACATCGCAGGCCGGTCAGCGGAATTTGAACTCCCGAACAGGAGCTCATCCAATGAAAACAATCAAATCGAAAATCGCTACCGTCGCTTTTGCCCTGGCCGGTACCTTCACCGCAAGCGCCAGTCACGCGCAGGATACAACGCCCTCCGTGGTGATCGTACACGGCACGTTCGCCGACGGCTCCGATTGGGCCAAAGTGGTGCCACTGCTCCAAGCCCAAGGGGTGGCCGTTACGGTGTGCAAAACCCGCTCACCTCGCTTGCCGACGATGTTGCCGCGACGCGCCGCGCCTTGAACAACCAGCAGGACGCTCGGTAACAGCGAAGCCTTCACCGGGCTGGTCAAACGCGAAGTTGTGCCCGGCCCGAAAGAACATCGCGTTATGGAGCAGTTTATCCGCCGCTCGGCCGTGACTTACTGGCACCGATCATGCCGCAAATTAGCGTGGGCAACACAATGGCGCCGTGCGTGGTCATCGGCGAACGCGCGGCAGATATTATCCTCACTGCGCAGGGTGTGACGGCTGCGGCCACAGCGCTGCACGGTAATTCATGAGAATACTGATACAGCCCAAACTCAGTGGCAGAAATGGGCCGAAAGCAATCTGTCGATATGAATGGAGGCAATTCTCAAGCACAAAAAAGCCACTCATCTGAGTGGCTTTTTTTGTGAGTTAGAGCGGGAAACGTCGCCTTTTGGGCAATACCGTATGTTTGGTCCCCCTGCGCCATCCACCCGCAGTTAGTTGACAGTCATCGTCTTCAAGCCAATCGCAAGTACTCGGGCATCATCGCCCAAGCCGAGCTGCTGCGGGCTTATCGCGTCTGCAAATTGCAATTGCATCCTCAAGAAGCCTTGATCGGCGATGCGTTGTTGCATTGAGGGCGTAACGGGTATTTCGAGGACGTTGCCTTCTGACTTCTCAAGCGTATGGGCCGATGCCAGTAAGCCATTGATAAGAACAGTGACTTTCTGCTGTGCATGCCCCGGCACAAGAAAGGCTGAGGCTTCCAAGCGAATGGAATGTACGAGGGTTGTCGCTCGCAATACTATTTCCGCATCGGTTCCCTCGGTCCAGGTGCCCCATTGTCCCGCCTCAGCCCACCCCTTTGCCAAATACGCAGTACCTGAATCGCGTTGATCGAATCGCACGGTATGCCCAAGCTCAAGTGGGGCGGCTGTCGGCGCCTGTTCATTTGTCAACTGCGGGCATTCGCTGCACTGCTTCCAGCCAGGCGCAAGCACGGTAAAGCCATCGATTCTGACGAAAAGATCAGCGGAGGTATCGACGGTACCCAACGCACGCAACATAGCCCGGTTGTCCATCAAGTACAGCGAATCCGGTTCGTACTTTCCCGAGGCTAAAGCCAGGGTTGTTTTTTCGTCAGCCTGTCGCCATTGCTTCATACTCACGCGCCCAAGGTAAACGGCGTCCGTTGGTAAATGATGGAGACCTGCAAAGGCAGAAACAGAAAGCCAATGTGGGGATAGATTTTGCGGCACGACCCAACGAACTTTCTGGTAATGAGATGCAGCGCTTTTCCAAAATGGATCGACAAAAGGTATTGCCCATTCGGATGCGGGCTTGACCATGAATGTTTTTCTAACGTCCGACCAGCCACTGTGCGTGTCGAAAACTTGTATCAAGAGCGCCATCCCCAATAGATACGCAGCAATTCTTGGCGTATGGGCACGAACGATCAGGAAGATAATCGCAAAAATCACAATGTAGTAAATCGGCCAGACCATTCGCCCGGAAGCACGGAAAATGTTCGCGATAGAAATCACTTGTGGGGGCAAGGAATAGCCAAACTCGAACGAGCCGATTGCGACATGGTTCGAGAACGAAAAAATGGCCAGGCCGATGAGCGCCAACCCCAGCATCGGACGTTTATACAGCGCCGAACCAAGCCCCGTGTTACCACGCAACCATCCTGCAAAGGCACAGATCGATAAAATAATCAGGCCTGTCCCCAGGAAAGCGAAACCGTCACCGTCCCCCAGCGCGCCTGGAAGATTTTTCAACGCATACGACCAATCCTGAGGGTTGAACAGCGTCAGGACGTTTGCCCGGTAAAGACCGAATCCATCAGAAGTAACGCCTGCGCGCTCGACGGCAACGAATCCAGGGTGAAACGAGCGGCGACCTCGGCCACGCGCTGGGCACCGCTGGTGACCACCACGTATTGCACCACCACCAGGATCAGGAAAATCACAAAGCCGATCACATAGTTGCCGCCCACCACATGGGTGCCCACCGCCGCGATGACCAGCCCGGCATCGCCATCGGTGAGGATCAGCCGCGTCGCGGAGATATTCAGGGCCAGGCGAAACAAGGTGGTCATCAACAACAGCGACGGAAAGGTCGAGAAGCTCAACGGCTTGTCGATGTCGAAGGTCACCAGCAGCACCATCAACGCGACGGCAAAGTTGGTCAGCAACAGCAAGTCCAACAGCCACGTGGGGATCGGCGTGAACAACACCAGTAAAATGCCAATGACCGCCACGGCCAGCAGCAGATCGCTGCCCTCGGAAAGCAGGCGCGATAACAGTGGCTTCATGGCGTAAGCACCTTATTGCCTGGCAGCGCGATCACCCAGCGATAGATACGCGCGACATCGGCCTGAGTCGAATCCGGAATCGCCGAATCGACCCGCGCCAGGGCGTGCAGCGCCCGCGCCAAGGGCGGACGACGCAAAATCGGCACCTGGTGCTTCCGCGCAACATGACAGATACGCCGGGCATGCAAGCCACGCCCCATAGCCAGCACCTTGGGCGCGAGCATGCTGGAAGGCCGGTACTGCAAGGCCACCGCGTAATGGGTCGGGTTGGTGATGATGACATCAGCGTCCTTGACCTGGCCCAGCGCAGCCGCTTTTTTCAGCAGCGCCTGCTGGATACCTTTGCGCTTGGCACGCACTTCAGGATCGCCTTCGCGGCGGCGATGTTCGTCCTTGGTTTCCCGACGACTCATGCGCATCTGCCGGCCGAACTCGCGGCGCGAATACCAGATATCAAACAGCGCCGCCGCCGCCATCACCGCCAGCACAGTAAAGCCCAACTGCATCAGCAATTGCTTGCCGGCCTGCGGCAACTCCAGGGGCGATATCGTCGCCATGCCCAACAATTGCGGCAACACGCTTTGGAACAGGTAATACAAAACCAGCGAGAACAACGCGCCCTTGACCAGCACCTTGATCAGCTCAACGAACATGCGTCGCGAAAAGAGTTTCTTGAGGCCCTGGATCGGATGGAGTCGTTTGAAATCCGGCTTCAAGGCCGTCATTGAAAACACCGGGCCGCTGAACAGCAGATTCGTCAGGATCGCCATCAACACCAGCGCACCAATCAACGGCAACAACCCGTACACCACCTGTCGCAGGCTATAGCCGCCCTGCTCGCCCAGGTAACCAAAGCCTTGCCCCAATTGCCCGGCATTGCCCAGCCACCAGTGGGTGTGAGCGGCAATGACACTCGCCAAGGGATAAGCAATGGCCGAAAAAACCATCAGGAACGTCAACAACATGATGAAGGACAACAGATCGGGGCTGCGAGGCACCTGCCCTTTCTTGCGGGCCTCTTCGAGTTTGTAGGGCGTGGCCTCTTCGCTCTTGTCCTGCTGATCGCTCATTGAACACCCGCCGGCGACAGGGCAAACCGCAAGGCGTTTTCAATCAGCAGCGGCAAACGCTGGACGATCATCGGCAAGGTCAGGATAAAAATGAACATGCCCACGCCCAACTTGAGGGGCAAGGACAGGAAATAGACATTGGCCTGGGGCATGGAACGGGACAAAAACGCAAACGCCACATCAATCAGCCACAACCCGAGGATCACCGGCACGACAATCATGAACGCCAGCAAAAACTGCTGCGTCATGACCGTCGCCAAAGACACGGACAACGTGGTCAGCGACACACTGCCGGGCGGAACCGCCACCAGCAACTGAGCGAACACCCTGAGCAAGTCGTGATGCAAATTGAGCACGACAAACAACGCACCCAACGACCAGACCAACAGCTCGGCCATCAGGCCCATCATGTTCGAAGTGCCCGGATCAAACACCCCGGCCGCATTCAAACCGATTTGAGTGTCGATCAACTTGCCGGCCATATCGACACCGGCATGGGCGGCATGAAAACCGAACGCCATCAATACACCCAGCAACAACTCGCCCAACACCACCGGCAGTGTGAAAACAGGGGCCTGGGTGAGCGTCATGCTGCTGACCAGCACGGCGGCCAACGCCAGTGCCAGGATCAACCGGACGGTCAATGGAATGCGCGAAAAAAACAGGACCGGCGAAACCACCACGAGCGGAATCAACCTGACCGACACGAGAAGCGCATTGAGGAAGAAGAATGTCAGCACACTCACACCAAAAAACGCGGCTAGAAGCTAGCGGCCTGAGTTAATGCACTGAGTGCGAATTGTTTGAGGACCGTCAACATCCAGCCACCAAACACCAACAGCATGACCACCGTCACGATCAGCTTGGGGATGAAGGTCAGGGTCATTTCCTGGATCTGGGTCGCGACTTGCAGGATGCTGACCAGCAGGCCGACGATCAGGATGGCCAGAAGTAGCGGAGCAGCCACCACCGCGGAGGTCAGCAGCGCTTCTTTGAGCGCGTAGAGCATGAAATCCTGCGTCATCCATAACCCCAACTGAGCTAGATCCAGGGTGCGCATTGGGCGCGCCATAGTCCGAATGGCAGATCGCCATTGTTTTGCCATGATGGCGATATAGTGTCAGCGGATGCAACAGGATGTTACGGGGTGGGGACGAATGGTGGCGGGGCGGGCTTGGATATCGAGGGAAACCCGGGGGACAGACCACGACTTGAGTTCCTGTAATCGGTCCGCCCCATAATCGTGGTCTACCCCGTTTTTTACCCGTTCCGGCGACTCGAATGTTTGCTGTCTCGGTGAGTCGTTAGCTATTGGAGTGTTTTGATTCCTCAGGTCTAACCGTCATGACTTTCACTACATCGTCAATCACAGCTTTGCTCATCTCCATTAAATAGTGAGCGGCCCAGGCATGGCGGTCCGTTTTCCTTTCGAAGGTTGCGTCCTCTGCAAGTCGGTAGGCGAGATGCAAGAGATCTGATGCTTGTTGCAACGCTTCATTCAACGGGACACCGCCATTAACACGGAACAGCGGACGATCGGAGCAATAATGGAATGGGGTGTAGCCGATGGTTTTTGCTTCTGCTCGTTCGGTCATTTGCGATCTCCACTGACTGAGATGCAGCAGGACCGCGATACAGAGCGGCGGAGTAGATGAGGCCGTTTTCTTGATCTATTGATATGCATTGTTCAACTCCCTTGATTCGAAGAGCTGCCGCATCCGTTACCAAGCGAATGGGTGGCAGCTGTGCGCAGGTTGGTAAACCGGGGAATCAAGGAAACCGGCACGTCAGAAGACGTCCCACGCACAGCTGCCATAAAACAAAATCGCAGGCCTGAAAGCCTGCAATCCTGTCTGTGCACTGTTACGCCTTATTCCACCGGGTTACCAAGCCCGGTCGCTGAATGTGCAGCGACATCCAGAGCGTAACGCGACAGAAAACCTCCGGCGAGAGGCTTAGGGCCAGAATAGTGCTTTTGGTGGGATTTTCAGAAGTTTCCTACGCGAGGACCCGATGCTCGCAGATCCCTCCGGGACAGACACGTTTTGCGGACGCAACTCAAATTCTCGAAGAACCTTGGAGAGACTTGAGCGCGTCAGTTACCAGGATGGGAATACAACCGTCAGGCAGTCGTTCGGCCAGTGTATTAAGCAAGCGTTGTTGGTAGCTCGGGCAACTCTCGCGCTCATGCACACTTTCATAAATGGGAAATGAGCGTCCGGCCAGCGGGATCGCTGCTCTCAACAAAAAAGCATCCCCTGGAGCATCAATTCGAGACCAGTCGACCAAAATCAACGGATGTTTTAGCGAGCCCAGCAACGCTCGTAACATCACCCAGTAGAACAGTGGACGCTCTGCTCTGAGGTGTTGATTACCCAGCAATCGGTCGACTCGCTTGATGGCATGCTTGGGGGTAAGCCCGGCCAGGCAGAGACCGCCCTAGGCCTGTCAGCGTCAGACGACGGCCTTGCAGTAACGAACTGACACAACTCATCAACGTAGTCAGACGGCGGGAATGGACAGAGGGAAGTGCTTGAGCGAGCGCTCTGTGTACAAATCGGATGGCCTGCATGGGTTCGGGATCTTGTTTTTGTGTTGTACAAACCAAGTTGCCGACTCATGCAGGTCTCTTCAATATTCCAACTTCTTGATTTTCTGTAAGAAAATTCGGGGATCCCTCAGGGTCGGCCCCCACTTTTTCTCCTCCCTTTCATTCATCAACTACAAATTCGAAGGACTCTGCTAAAACATCCCAATCAACCCAAGCAACAGGCTCGTCAAATAAACCCTCAAAAAGATACATTCGACAGACACCAGAATCATTGGATTGGGGAGGTAAGTCTTCCACTGAATACTCGTCCTTGAAGCCGTCTGGACTTTTTGGATCCCCTATGTATTCGGTCAAATCTCTTCGCGATGTAACAACACCTCGAAATATCAGCCTTCCGGATAATAATCGCGGACCACCGTCCATCAACGGATGTCCCATCATCGGAAGCAATCCATCCACAGGAATACACAAGGTTCTTCCTTCGACTACAGGATTACCTAGCCGAGACTCCGTAAAGTGAAGCTTGTCAAAATTTTCAGGAATTCGTCTCATGCGCCTCACCTTTTTTCAAGAATCGTACTTTGGACCTTCCAATTCGGAATCTTGACTCCATCAGTTGTTCTGAAAACATTCTTTTCAAACTGAGGCAATAGCGATCCAGATTCCCGTATCACACGAAGACCTAGACCATCTAACACCTCGACACTCGGCAAAATAGCTGTTGTATTTCTAGATGTAGCGTTAATGATGAGGTGACCACCCGGCTTTAACGCATCTGCTGCGCCGGGAAGCCAAGCCTCGCTTGTCAACCCTTTAATATATGGATTGCTTGCAACAACCTGATCTGCAACACCAGACTTTATTGGAAGTTGCAGAGCAGATGCTCGAATCCCCTGTTCCGCCACAATATCGATATTAATTGCTCCAGGGATCTGAGATGTTCGACCACCGAAGAGATCAATGACTACGGGCTCCCTCCCACCGATTGGGCCAATTTTATCATCCATCCGCATCGCATACCGCTGGGCTCCTTTCACTGCAGCCCCGACCTCGCCGATAGCAACCTCGGCACCAAATACGGTACCACTCGCAAGAATTCCAGCATTGTCGGTGCTAACACCCTTGGACTGGTAATAGTCGCCAACTCGTTCTATCGCGTAATCGCGTACCTGGCTTTTCGCTGCCCCAAGGACCGCCTCGGTCGCGATGCTGAGCCCAGCCCGCATCCACCCCATCAACGCATAGCTGACCGTCTCTGCCGCAAAACTAAGCAGCTTGGTCGCCCCCTCATGCTCAGCAGCGAACTGACCGAAGCCGACCAACCTTTCATGGACGACTGGAGTGAAGTCGTTCGCCCAGTCTACCCAAGTGCTGCTTCCGTTGAGGCTCGTAATGCCTTCCAGATCACCCACCGAGTATGTGATCGGCTCTTGTGGCGGCGGGACGCCTACCCATACACCGTCGCCCTCATAGCTCATGAAGCCGCCATTCTCGCCAGGTCGCGTTGGGTGAAGCGCAACCTGTCTTGTTCCAGGATGGGTATAGAACTCACTCAACTGCTCAGGAGGGACTCCATTGGCCAGCGCCCGCCTGAAGTCGTCCCTATATACCTCATCATCCGGCAGCCCAGCCAACTTCATTCCCCGCTGCACTGCCTCATCCGAAGATTCACGGAATTGATCCACGAAGAAGTTGCCCAGCGTATTACCAAAAGCATCCGCCGCGATCTGACCGTGATTAGGTCGTGAGCCCCCTAACCACTTATCGCTTATCACCGCCGAGGCGTATGCGCCGGCTTGGCCGCTCACGATCTGACCGGACAGTTGGTTGCCAAAGCGCCCATTCAAACCGCCGCTGACGTTGGCAGCCACCACTGAGGATGCCAGGCGATTCCAACTGAAGGAGGTGTCAAGGCCAACGATGCGATTGGCCACTTGGCTGGCGGCGTAGTTAAAAACGCCTTGAGCCGAATAGGTTCTGGCGGCACTGGCCGCGATTTGGGCCCAGGAACCTGGCTGAGCGCCTTGGGCCAATGTACCGACGCCGGAGGTGATTCCGTAAGTGAGGCCCCCGGTAATTCCGCTGGCGGCTACTTGCCCCCAGGAGAATTTATCCACTGCGCCCATGCCCATGCCAACCAATTGGGAAGCCGCGCTACCCACGGCGGCCCCGACGATTGCACCGCCAAGACTAATAGTGGCAGCCGTTCCTGCCGCGGCGGCGGACAGTGCAGCAGTACCTGCAGCGGCCGCACCGCCAAAGGTTGTGGCTGCTCCGCTGATCACCGCTGTGGCGGCCCCCGCCGTAAACACCGTCGCAACCACCGCCACCACCACCATCACGACGCTGGCTAACCCTTCGAAAACGGGGACAGACCACGTTTTCCAACTAAGACAGTGATCGCTTTCCAGGACGTCCCGGATGGCCTCGCTGAGCTCGCCGTCCGATCACTGCTTCAATTTCATTAGCAAATCGAGAGCCACCAAGCACATAGTTACCATTAGTGGCGGCCCGAATCTGGTCAACCAGCCCCACCCCCAGCTCGTTTCTAAAAAGCTCCCTGTAAGCTTCGGCAGTCGATTTGTTTGGCCCTCCAAGCGACAGATACTGAGCATGCGGGGTAATAAAATACGAAAACTCTGATTGTGCGTTAGCACGATAACTCGACCAACGATACTCCGCCGGATGCGTTACCATTCTAGCCCGGACAGGATTCATTTCTATATAACGATAGCAGGCCAAAACATAGCTTTCACTTTGAACAAGGCATGAACGAAAGCGCCCCTCCCATAGGGTTCCACTGCGTCCATATGTACGATTCACGTACTGCACATACCTCTGCCCTATCCCCTTCATAAGCGAACCCGCACTACTTTGCTCTTGAGGGCTGACTAACAAATGCACATGATTACTCATCAAACACCACGCATGAACTTCACACCCACTTTTACTGGCTTGCTCAGCAAGGAGTTCTATATAAAAAAGATAATCATCGTCCGAGAAAAAACAAACCGATCGATTATTCCCTCGTTGAATTAGATGCAAGGGTACGTCCGGTATCAAGACGCGTGCTCTGCGTGGCATATGGAGAGTCCTTTCATACAAGTCGGACCGAAAGCTTAGCCAACCCAAGAAAAGACATCACCTATTTCTATTTCCTACTGTTTCAGTCACTCAAAATATTTCACAGAAAACGTGGTCTGTCCCCGTTTCCCCTTCAATCATGATCTGTCCTGAACCCCAAAATTTAATCAATTGAAACCTGGTCAACAAGAGCACCAGGGGGAAGCCCCCTGACCTTTTGCATAACTTGCGCCATTAAAGCCCAATAAACATCTAGATCAGACAACTCTAAATTATTCACTGCATCTGCCCCCCCAAGAAACAAAGGCCTCTTGTAACCAATGCATTGTGACAGGCTCGGCGAAAGACCTCCTGCAGCAAGCCAGTCACGATAGAAACTTTCTGCAAGTGCTTCTTCGCGATAATTAAGCAACTCATCCTCATGAAAGCTTTCAATATTGCAAGGAATTTCTAAAGACTCGCCCGTTCCTGGTTCAAACATAACGACGCCAGGTCGTTTATCTTCGAGCCTGAAAGCATCGAGCGCGAAGATTCGACCAAGCCAATCGAAACCAAAGCAAGTTATCTTCCCAGCAAAATCAGGGAACATGCTTTGGATACGTCTATTCCAGGATTCAACAGACGAAGGAGCAATAATTCTGTAAATTCCCTTATTGAAAGATTTACCTCCAAAGTTATTCAACAACTCTGCAACGTCACCATCACCAACGGCAGCAACAGTCTCGTTTGCGGCATCAAGAGAAAGCCCCTCGTCAGGCAAGAACATCATACCGAACGCATTGAACATATTCTAATCTCCAATCGTAACGCGATTGATAACGGTGCCCGGTGGCAAATTTTTTATTTGATGCTGAACTTGGGAGCCAAGACTACTATTCATGCTAGCGTCAAGTGGCCACAAATTATCGATTGTTTTGGCGCCTCCCAACTGCAAATCGACCATATGATCAATATCACGTCCGGTTGGGGTCTGCTCTGTACGACGATAACAATTCATTGCTGCCGCTATTCCTGATCGTTCAGAAGCTGTTACTACAGTCGGAGCATCATTGAGAATTTTAGCTTTTGCGGCGGCCTCAACTCTTTGCTCATCGGTCCAACCAGTTTTGTGCTTAAGTGCGAGGTCAACTGCTTCACTACTTTGAGTAGCTTTACCGCTTATCTGCATGGCATAAAGCTTGGCACCATTCACCGCAGAAGTGACCTTCCCAGCAACGGTTTCTACACCAAACACCGTACCCTTAGCAAAAATAACGGCATTATCAGCTCGCACCCCTTGGACTGATAGTAGTCACCGACTTTCTCTATCGCGTAATCGCGAACCTGCCCGATCGCCGACCCGAGGAAGGCCTGGATCGCGATGTCGCGCGAAGCTGCCGCCAGCCCCATCACAGCATAGCTGACCGCCTGTGCCGCATAGCTAAGCAGCGCGGTTGCCACCTCATGCTCAGCAGCGAAGTTACCGAAGCCGACCAACCTTTCATGGACGACTGGAGTGAGGTCAGTCCCCGCCACACCACTTCCCCCCCAATATCCATCATTACCGGGGTTAAGCCATGAGTGACCTCTTCTACAAAACCTTGCTCAAAGATCTTTCCACCACCCTCGAGATGCAGCCTAGCGTTCGATGCCCGAGGGATGTGCGGATGGCGATACCGATCCGTTCTGCCATATCCAGTACCGTGTCATAGGTATGCGGATCTTCGATCAACGCTGCCATCAGCCAAGACCGCACTTCGATTTTTTTGCCCAGCTGTGTTTCTCGGAGAAATAAAAAGACCCAGCGGTGGCCTAGCCCCGGAATGGGTAATATGAATCGCCCTTCCTGCGAATACCGAAAGTTTCAACGCTGAGGCAGGGCTCACCAACAACAAAATGCAGC